>JBBFLE010000012.1 GCA_037481695.1 bacterium
CTGTGGACATACTGGCGGAATCCACCCAGATCCACCGATTCGCCACCCACATTGGTGCGATGAACATCCAGATCGCCCGTCTCCTGCGCATGACGGGCGAGAATCATGCTGTGCACCACGCTCGATTTTCCGGAACTGTTCGCACCATAGATCAAGGTCAAGGGACGGACGGGAATTCGCTGCGATTCTGCAAAGGCCTTGAAATTTCCAATTCGTAAGGCGGTCAGCATGGGTACCTCTTTTTAACCACGGAACACACGGAACACACGGAAATAATTTCTATTTTAGATTTTTCTTCCGTGTTTTCCGTGTGTTCCGTGGTTTCATGTTTTCCAGTTTTTTCACTTCCTTCACCGCTTCGATAAAATGGCGCTCTACCGGCGAAGGCTCTTCCAATACCCGTTTGCGGAATTTTTCATATTCAATCCGTGCCTTCTCAATGGCCTCTTCATGGCCGATCCTGCCTGCATGGGTGAGGATGTCCCGTTCGCTGACCTTCAGAAACTCATCCAGCTTGGCGATCCAGTCTTTCATGTACATGGGTTTGCGGCTCAAGGCCTGAAGCTCGGCAAAATCAAGATACATGGTCACAATCCGGTTAAGGGTGTCCAGTTCCTCGGCGGAGAGATAATTCTTGGCAATCTCAATATCCTCCTGGGTTGGCCGGGCGCCGGTCCAGGAGGTCAGCCCCATATAGGGCTTATCAGCATCGGCACGCCCGGCGATGATCTCGGCGGCGGTGTGGCCGTGGGCTGCCCAGTGCATCTTGTTCTGGACGATCTGAAAGAATCGGCGGGACATCTCCGTGTTCGGGTCGTAGTCAATGCTCGTGGCGTAAATATCCAGCACCTTGCGCCAGAAGACCTTTTCCGATGCCCGGATATCCCGAATGCGGGCGAGCAGTTCATCGAAATAGTTGCCGCCGCCCGACTGTTTGAGCCGCTCGTCGTCGAGTGTAAATCCCTTGACGATATACTCCCGCAGCCGCTGGGTGGCCCAGATGCGGAACTGGGTGCCGCGATGGGATTTGACCCGATAACCAACCGAAATAATGACATCCAGATTATAGAAATCTACCTCCCTTGATACCTGCCGGGAACCCTCGGTTTGAACTATCCGGAATTTCCGGATGGTTGCCTCCGGTGAAAGTTCCCCCTCCTCGTAAATGTTGCGGATATGTTCATTGATGGTCCGCACATCCTTCTGGAACAATTCTGCAATGAGCTTTTGGGTCAACCATACCGTTTCATCCTCCAGCCGGACCTGGATACGGGTGCGGCCATCCTCGGTCTGGTAGATGAGGAGCTCGGAGCGGGATGGTTTGGTGGGGAGATGGGTCATGCCTTCTTCCTCCGCGCTCTTGCCCGCATGTGTTCTTTATAAGCCGAGACAGCCGCATCAACCTGCTTCTTGGATAACCGGCGAATGATCGCAATGACTTCACGGGAATATTTGGTCAAAACTCCCTCTTCTGATATCCAGCATAGATGAGATTTTTCTTTGATTTTGTTGTGCCAAATGACGGCTTCAAAGGTGTGGGAGGTGAACTTACGGCCATGGAGTTCGGTGATCTCTTCGAGAATTTCCTTGCGCCGAACCCAGTTTGGATCGTTCGGGTCGAACCGTTTCTCAATGACCAAAGGACCGCTTCCTTGGCCTCCGCTACTGGCTTGAACGCCAGCGACCACGTCCGCGTGTTCCACTTTCTTCACCGACTCCAGTTTCACGCGGAATACGGTCATAAGGCGACCGGTATCCGAGCCCTGCGATTCAACCTCCTTCAATGCAGACGCGAGTTCCGTAAGAAATTGAGTTACAGGCGCGCTGGCGGCTGTCTTTCGTGATGAATCGTCCGACAAGTAGGTAATGGGGTCCACCGGACAGTGCAACCCAAGGGGCATCAAACTCCAGGTAATTTCTTCCTCAATATGGACTCCAAACGCTTCAGCCAAAAGGTCACGGAAATTCACGATGCTCGTCTGGGCAAGGGAATAAATGATAGACCCGAAATTCTTTGCATTGTAAAAGTGAACGGCATTGTTCCTGTATGTATTCAGCATTTCCAAATTTCTTCGCACCGGAAACGCCGGAAGATTGTTCGGGAAAAACTTCTCGGCGCGGGAAAAGGCATCTTGCAATGTGAATGTCTTGTATGCCTCACCTCGGCGTTTCTTGTAATATATGGACTTGCGGTTTTTCGAGAGCAAAGCCTTGAGAATGAGTTCCCAAGCGTTGATCAGGAGAATTGAAAAGCACTCGTCTCGGTATTGAAAGCGTGGCTTGTTGTAAATTTCGATAGCCGCCAACATCGCCGCCTGAGCATTCTGAAGCAGATTTCTATATGAACCGAAATAGTTCATATCTCCTTAGCTCCCTCTGTTCTCAATGCCCTGGCTTGCTGTTCCATCTCCTGCAGGAGTTCCTTCATATGCGCCTCGCGCCATTTTGCCGTGAGGTCACCGGTAAAGGCGCGGTGAAGCAAGACGGCAAAGGTTTGGTCGAGGGTTTCTCCTGAGCGTACCCGCTGTGCCCTCAGAGACAAGAGGTTTTGGAATGCTTTCGTGAACACTTGAAGCGGTTTCTCGTCCGGCAACGGAATGCGAAGGGCTGCAAGTGAAGATTGAGCCACGGTTGACTGGTTGACCCACCTTTTTGCAATAGAAGGGAAGAACCTCTTCGACCATAGCAGATGGAGGAAACTGGCAAGGTACTCTGGGGTAATTCGCGAGTCAAATACACGAAGACGGATTAGATGATTGCTGAACAGGTAGGTTCGTTCATCTGGAGGTAAGAACAGACAGGTCTTGCCGATCTTGTCTTCGCTGTTAGTGCCCATGAAAAGCACGTCTCTCTTTATTAGTCGATATCGTTCCGAATCGCGGTCGAGCGGGACTGTCCGGACAAGTTCCAGATTGAGCACGCCTGAATCGTCGATGTTGTTCATGCGGAGGTGCGGAACGCCATCCTCCACGTCCTTTTCGCCACAGGCAAATCCGTTCTGCAGGTCTACTTCAAGTTCAGAAAGAGGGACACCCTCACCAGAATTTATCAGTGTTAGAGGATCACCGAACATTTTGTAGAAGAGCGCGGGGAGGATGCGGGCGGCTTTGGCATCGGCCTCGGCGCGCTTCTTATGTAACGCATCAGCCTGATCGAGTATTTCGACAATACGCCGTTGCTCCGAAGGAGGGGCTAAAGGTATAGGAAGAATCTCGATATCTTTTCGCGTAATACCCTTTATTGTCGCGCCACGTTGGGCTGCCAAAATAATGGCCATTTTATTTCGAATAGCGGATAGTACATATTTTGCAGACAATCCAGATTTGGGCACTATTCCAGTAATATCTTGACTAATTGCTACATCAGCAGGAGCTATTGCAATCTTTCCAACTCCTGTCCGAGTTACCATTAGGATTGAACCTTTAGGGACAATATTGGTTGCGCTGTTGTTCACTGCGCTCTTATTTATGTATCTTCGGCCAATAGCGACCTCTCCATCTAGAAAATCAGCGCCGGTTATCCATGGGATATCCCCCTGCCAATATTCCTCTATCTTAGTAGAGGGGGTGCCACCGCTTATAAATCGTTCCGTAAGGTGAGAAAGTCGATATTCAGGCCACCTCATTTCCCTGCCTCCACTTTCCGAAGCAGCGTTTCCATTTCAGATTGTCGATTTATGATTGAAGGTCTTAGGTTTAGAGGCCGATTTTCAATCATCAATCTAAAATCATCACTCATCGATCTTCCCTTTCCCTGTTCTCCTTGGTTTCTTCTTCTTCTTTTCGTCTCCCAGCACCCCGCTCAGTTCGGCCTCGATCTCTTCCACACTGGGCAGGCTGGACTTGAATTCCTTGGGCAGGGCGCGGGTCAGTTGGTAAGTCGAGATGCCGATGGGCTTGTCTATGCCCGCAAAGCTGTATTCCGCGAGCAATCGGTCACGGCTTTGGCAGAGAATCAAACCGATGGTCGGCTGGTCGGTGGGGTGTTTGAGCCGGTCGTTGACGACGCTGCAATAAAAGTTCAGCTTGCCGGCATATTCGGGTTTGAATTTTCCCTTTTTGAGATCGATAACAATAAATGCGCGCAAGCGCAGGTGATAAAAGAGCAGATCAATGTAGAAATCTTCATCCCCCACCTCGATTCGATACTGACGACCGACAAAGGCAAATCCCTGACCAAGCTCGATCAGAAATTTCTCCAGATGGCGGACAAGCTCTGTTTCCAGTTCTCTTTCCTGAAACGGTTCGGTCAGCGTCAGAAAATCGAAGATATACGGATCCTTGAGCGTCTGTTGAACAAGGTCGGACTGATGCGGCGGAAGAGTAACGGCGAAATTGGAGGTCAGTTTGCCGTGTCGGGTATGGGCCTGCATGTCTATCTGCAAGGCCAGAATATTCCGGCTCCAGCCGTTGGCAAGCGCTTGCTCCATATACCAGCACCGGGTATTGAGATCCGGCACTTTGTCCATGAGAATAACATGATGTGCCCAGGGAACGAACCAGAGCAGGGAACCGGTTAATTGTGCCACCGGCAGTGGCACTGTTGCGGATGGGTCTGTTTGTGCATCGGCCTGCGGCAAAGCCGGAGCTGACGGCAATTGTGCCACAACCTGTGGCACAATTGCGCTTGGATCGGGATAATCACGATAAAAGGCCAGCATCCTCTTGATATTTCGTTCGGAAAATCCTTTGAGTTCGGGCAGCTCATTCTTCAGCCCCGCAGCCAGTCGCGGTATGACCGCAGCACCCCATCCTTCACGCTTTTGGCGTTGGTGAATGATTCGGCCGACATCCCAATAAAGCTGGACCAGCTCGGAATTGACCACTGCCATGGTCCGCACCTGTGATGCTTGAATGCGGGCCTTGATTTCGGCAAACAATAGGGCAAATTCCGTGCGATCTGTACCGCGACCGCTCATCCTTCTCTCTCTATTTCCTTGAGCAATTTCTCCAAGCCTTCTGCGATTTCCCTCTCGATGGCGAGCGTTTCCCGGATGAGTTGCGCCGGGTCCTCATCCGGCGCCTTTTCGGCGATCTGCGGCTTGTAGCGGCCGGCCGCAAGATTGTAATCGTTTTCCGCAACGGTCTTGATGGTTGCCCACCAGCAGCGCGGCTCCTCGCTTCCAGCAGGCAGGAGCGTTCCGGCTTCGACACCCGGCGGATTCGAGAACTTCGATTCCTTGTAGGTCTTCCACTTCTCGAGCAGGTCAGGAATGTCGTTACGTTCGGGGGTTTCAGGTCTGCCGCCGCCGGAAATCTTGTCAGGGTCGAAGCCGTCCGCACGCACCTCGTAGAACCATATCTTTTTTTCAGACCACGGAATACACGGACCACACTGAATTTCTTTTTTTCTTTTTTCCGTGTATTCCGTGTGTTCCGTGGTTTTTGGTTTTCTAAATACAAGCACGCCGGTCTTTACGCCCGCGTAGGGTTTGAATACTCCAGCGGGCAGGGAAACTACGGCCAGCAGATCGAAATCCTCGACCAGCTTGCGCCTGAGTTCCACATGCGCCGAGGTCGAACCGAAAAGCAGCCCCTCGGGCACAACGACGGCACACTGGCCGCCCGGAGCAAGGGCCTCCATCATCACGCCCAGGAAAAGCAGCTCGCTCTTCTTTGAGTTGGTGGGAAGGTCCTTGCGGATGGATTCCTTGGGGAGAACACCGGCAAAGGGCGGATTGGAAAGGATCACCTTGTAGCGGCGGTTCAGGTCGTCTTCGGTGAGGCCGCCCATATCGGAAAGCGTATTGGCGCGCTTGACATTGGCCTGACGGATGCCGTGCAGCACCAGATTCATCATGGCGATGCGCATCATCTGGCGCGATACATCGATACCGTAGATAGAGCGCTCCAAGAGAGTCCAATCGGGGATCTTCTCCCCTGGACCCTTTCGGTAGGTTTGCAAACTCGGGATTTCCTTCTTGGCCTCTTCGATGGATTGGCCACGCTTTTCCAGCCACTCCTCACCGTAGATGGGCACTTCCTGAGGTTCGGTCGAGTATCTGGCCAGGATGTACTCGACGGCGTCGATGAGGAAGCCGCCGGTACCGCAAGCCGGGTCATAGATCGTATCCCCAAGATCGGGGTCCAGCATCTCGACCATCATGGTTCTTATCTGTCGTGGCGTCCGGAATTGGCCGTTGAGGGCGGACTGTCCCAGGTGGGTCAGCATGTACTCGAAGATGTCGCCCTTCACATCGGTGCCGAGCTTGGCGAAGTCGATGCCGTCGATCTCGTCCACCACTTGCTTGAGCACGTTGGGGTCAACAATCTCGAGCACGGCGTCGCGGAAGTACTCGGCGATTTGCGGCTCTTCCTTTACCAGCGAAGCCATATAGGGAAAAACGTGATCGCGCACGAAGTCACGCAGGTCCGTGCCGCTCTTGAAACGCCACTTGGACCAGCGGAAACGTTCGGCCTGTTTGGGGAAGAGCAGGGTGCCGTTGCCGTTTGTCTGTTTTCCCAGAAGCCGGGCCTTGAGTTCGCGGCTGGATTCCTCCTCGTCGAGCAGCTTGAGGTAGATGAGATAGGAAATCTGTTCGATATAGGTGACCGGATTGGTCACCCCGCCTGCCCAGAGGATGTCGGTGATCCGGTTCAACTTTCTGCGAAGGTCTTGGTTCATTTATTATCCCCTTTAACCACGGAACACACGGAATACACGGAAGGAGTCATAAAACAATCCTTTCAATTTGGGCTTTCGGATAATGGCCGAAATTCACCAAAAACCCCAGCTCATAACCCGTGGCTTTCAAGTAATTATGGACCTGAGCACGGTGTTCATCCGATAATTCCTTTACAGCCTTGATTTCCAAAATAATCTTTCCAAAGCATACGAAATCGGGCCTGTAGGTTTGATTGAGTTTTTCGTTCTTGTAGTGCAGGATCAATTCTGCTTGAGAAATAAATGGAATCCCGGCGCGCTTAAGCTCCCTTTCCATGCATTCCTGATATACTGCTTCCAAAAATCCACATCCCATCTCCCGGTAAACCTCAAAGACAGCCCCTCGTATTTGGTAACTCTCTTCTTCAAACCGGATTTTGCTCATTGTTCTTTTCCGTGTATTCCGTGTGTTCCGTGGTTCATATAGCTTTTCTAAAAACCGAATCGTTCAAATCCTGGATGATTTCCTTGAGCCCCCTCTCGCCGAAGAGCTCAACGCCCAACTCTGCCGCATTCAAAATGGAAAGTGGCGGCTGGAACAAATCCTCCAGCTCGATGCGGCCGCGGGCGATGCCGCGGTTCTTGAGGAGTGATAGATACTGCGCCTGCTGGGGTGTGATCGATTTTGCGACTAGCCATGCCTGGAAATTCTCGGTCAACTCCTCTTCGCGGGGTTTGATCTTGAGGCTACCCAGAGCGGCCTTGATGAAATCGATCAGGTTGCCGCCCGGCTGTCGGTAAGCCCTGCGAAGGTTATCCTCGTTGAAATACATCCCCGGCCTGTTTAACCGGTCAGCCAGCGCCTTTTCCTCGCCTTCGGTGAGGAATTCTCCCCGCCGCACCTTCTGGATGATCGGGTCATCCTTCAAGGCCGATCGAACGGTGCTTTCCCAGTTGGTGACATAATCGCGCTTATCGACCCGCTCACCCTCCGGCCCCACCTCGACATAAGTGACTGCATGAAGCCACTCGTCCTCGAGGCCAAGCTCGACAAGGTCGCCTGGCGGTTTGGGCGGCTTGCGTTCGCCGCCCAGAGCATGTCCGCGACCGGTGCCGGTGAAAATGTCGGTATCGCTGTCGTTGAAGTATTCGTGGTTACCGAAGAAGTCGTAGATGACAAATTTCTGTTTCTGGATATGATCCGCCGTGCGCGTTCCGCGACCCCGCATCTGCTGGTAGAGGATGGGGCTGCGCACCCGGCGGCACATTACCAGATGGAGAACCTCCCGGCAGTCGAAGCCGGTATCCAGCATACCCACGCTGACGGCTACCTGCGGATAGTCCTCACGTTTGAACTTGCGGATGAGATCATCGGCGTTGGCAACATCGCTCGTGATAACCTCGGCATACTGACCTTTGAGTTCAGGATGCAGTTCGTTCAGGTAATGAGCCAGCCTTGCAGCATGGTGTTTGGTAATCGCGAAGACAATAGCTTTGCCCGGTGCGGTTTTTTGACCCGGGGCAAGCTCTTTGTAGTTCTCCCAGGCGAGCCGATTGAACTCTTCCATCATCTTGCGGTTGGTGTCCTCGTTTGTCCATTTGCGTTCGAATTCGGCCGGATCATAGGTCTCATCATCGATCTCCGCGCCCTCAGCAAGGATTTGGGTGATACCGGTGGCGAATTTATAAGGACACAAATATCCTTCCTGAAACGCCTGGAGGATCGGAAAGGCAAAATCCGGCTGGCCGTCGCGGCACTGATAGAATTGGAACGTGTTCCGCTCGATATAGGCGGAGGGGGTAGCGGTCAGCCCTATGTGTAGTGCATCAAAATGGGTGAGCGCCGTCTGCCAAGAGCCATAGATGGAACGGTGGCATTCGTCGGCTATCACCACGTCGAAGTAGCCGCTGGTGAATTCCGTATAACGGCTGATCATGGTCTGAAGCAGGCAGACGGTAATCTGTTGCTCCTGCCGTACCATGCCTGGCCGCAGCCAGTAACTGCTGTAATGGTTCAGAATGTCTTGAATGGCTTCGAGCGCCTGTTTGGCGAGCTGTTCCCTGTCTACCAGGAACAAAACGCGCTCGGCGCGTCCGGCCTGGATGAGGCGCTTAATGCATATGCAGACGAGATCCGTCTTGCCTGTCCCGGTAGGTAGTTCAATCAGAAAACGACGCTTGCCGAGTTCCACAGCGTGGTCCAGGGCCTGCATGGCCTCTCGCTGATAGGGACGCACCTGCCGGGTCTCGCCCTGGCGGAGGTAATACTCGGGGATTTCTATGGTCGCGAGCGGCCTTCGGGTGGCGCGCATCTCCACCAAGCGTTCAAGGTCACGGCGGGAAAAGAAGGAATTGACGATACGGGCGTCGTCGTTGCCGTAGTCCCAGAAATAGATGAGCTCGCCGTTGGTAAGAAAGATGAACGGTGCGGCAATTATCTTTGCATAAGGTAAAGCCTGTTGTTTAGCTGTATAGGGTTCTATCGCAGAGCGTTTCGCTTCGACAATGGCAAGCGGGCGTCCGCGACGGTCCATCAAGACATAGTCAGCGCGACCGGTTGGTATCACATCACCATCTTTCGTTATCAGGCTGGGTTTGTACCCATAAGGGGCCACGGATTCAGAAATCACCGAAGACGTGTCACGAATAGACACCTCGGTGAGCACCTGTGACTTGTCGGCGGGATCCCACCCCGCTTGGCGGAGCAGATCGTCGATGACAATCCTGGCATCTGCTTCAGTGGAATAATCCTTCACAGGCACTCCTCCCATTGATGATCTCTGATTGATGATCTCTCATGGAATGTTTGAAACTCTCGAAGCTCATCAATCGTCAATCTTCGATCATCGATCGAAATACTCCGCGAGGTTCCGGTTCCTGAAAAACACATCGCAGACCAGCCGACCGCGGTCGATTCTGTAGGCTGTGCGAAGCTCAATCTGCTGCCCAAGGATGAGCCTTGCGAGCTTGTCCTTTGCGACCTGGCCTCCATAAGTGTGAAGTTCCGGGGCATAGTAGCCTGTGGGGCGGACACGGGTTCCGGTCTGCCCGTTCCATTGCCACTGAGGGGTGACCTCGAACGTATCGCCGTCGATGACTGATGTGACCGTAAATGTAGGCATGGCTGCTCCTTTCTGGTTTCGGCCCCTTGATCGATCTGTCTATGCCCGATGGAAAGCAAAGCCCATGCCACTTCCCGGAGTGAGCCGCAACCCATTGTTATCACGCGCGTTAGCTTCCTTGTCGCTAACCCTGGCATCATCTTATCCTTCAACCCAGGTTGAAACATCTTAAACCCTGGTTTAAGTCTTTGGTCTCGATTGCAGGAACTTGTGCACCGCCTGCGGCGTGATCCCAAGCATTCGAGCCGCTTGGCTTTGGTTGCCATTGGCTGCTTCAAGCGCACGGAGAATCATTTGCTTCCGAGCGCTCCCGAGAAACTCATCCAATGAGAATCCCTCGTAGGGCTCGGGAAGTGCATCCAGTGGGTCCGCGTAGGTGACCGGTTCCGTGATCAGGAGATCGTCTGCGTCCAAAACATCATTGCGGCAAAGACGAACAGACCTCTCGATGACGTTTTCCAGATCGCGAACATTCCCCGCCCAGTTGTGAGATTGCAGCCTGGACAAGGCTTCCGCCGACAACCTCTTGGGTCGTCGCAATGAGTCATTCAATCTATCGAGAATGTGAAGCGCCAGTTTGGGAATGTCAGAGCGTCTTTCACGGAGCGGAGGAAGTTTGATTTCACCGACGTTGAGCCTATAAAAAAGATCTTCACGGAATTTACCTTGCCTCACCAGCTTGCGTAAGTCCCGATTCGTCGCCCCCACAATCCTAACGTCAACCTTATGCGGCTTGACCTGCCCAATCGGCTCCACCAGTCCATCTTGAAGAACTCTAAGCAACTTGGCCTGTGCGGGCATGGGAAGCTCTCCCAGTTCATCAAGGAAAAGGGTCCCCTTATCTGCCGTATCGAACTTGCCAACCTGGTCGTTGATCGCGCCAGTAAAGGCTCCTTTCTTGTGACCGAACAGCAGGCTCTCGACAAGGTCTTCTGGAATTGCGGCACAATTTACAGCAACAAAGATCTCTCGCGGCCTTCCACTCAATCGGTGAATGTACCGTGCGAATAGCTCCTTGCCGGTGCCTGTCTCACCAAAGATGAGGACAGGAGCCTGTGATGGGGCCAGCATGGCACCCATCTCCAGAGAACGCTGAATCGCGGGGTGATCCCCCACAATGCCAAGTTGCGCCCTGACAGAATCAGCATCGACCCGGCTCTCTTCAACAGGGATAGGTCCGTCCTGGAACCTGACGGTAGGGAACTCACGGGAGGATAGATCCACCTCGGTAACTAGCGGATGCTGTTTCGTTACAAACTGCGGTGGTCGCACATGGAGGATGCGGGCGGGAATTTCGCCGGAAGCTGTAAGGAGAACCCAGCAGGCATGCATGTGAGGGGTTCCCGATGCCACTGCGACAAAGAAACGTGCTGGAGCAAAATCCTCAATGATGCGATGAAGATGAGCTCTGAGCCCCCTGAATATCTCTTGATAACTTGTTGGATCGGCAAGGTTGATTTCGAGAACGTGAACCTCGCTCCTGTGATAGATCTTTTTTATAGCGTCCTTCGTTTCCTCGGTAATCCGCTGAGTGCTTGGTGTATCGAAGAGAAAGATATGTTCGAATGAGCGTGTTGTTAAGAGGGAAAGGATGGGTCCAGGCTGTTCTTCCTGGTCAACCAATCCCTTGAAATATGGGTCATGAAACCCTGTAAATGTCAGCAGAACATCCATCATTTCTTTCCCGTATCCGAATTCTGAGAACCTGACTCCCCTGCTCCCCCTGTCTTTACCCACTCGTCCACCTCTTCCTTGCGGAATTTCCACAGGCGGCCCATCCGGTGAGCGGGCATTTGCTTTTCAGATATCCATTTGTAGACCGTATCCCGCTTGATGCCGAGATAGGCCGCGATCTCATCTACGGAAAGCCATCGATCTTCCATTATTGACTCCAGTCGCGCAGGGTCTCGTCCCATTCCTGAACGGCCTCAAACCGTCGTTTTAACGAATCGGCCCCGTCCTGGATAGCCCTATCGGCTTCCATCCGGTCCGATCAGACCAAACTGGCATATATTATGCGAAATACGGTGTGCCTGTCAAACGGTTTTTCCGAGTTTTTCCGGATTTTACCGAACGGAAGCTGCCGGGGCCAGCGGGACCCACCGAGCGGGGTAAGCCTGGCCGAGAGATCTTTACCCGCATGGAGCCGGGCAGCCCTCAGGACGTGCCCTAGAGCCTGGATCGCAGAACGGACTATGCTCCCGAGTATACGGGCAGTGAGTGTGAGGCGATTTGCTGTAAGGTGGGGGATTGAGCATACGCTTGTTCCTGTAGGGCGGCCTACGGGCAATGCTGTGGCTGACCCGGCCAAGGCGGGGCAGACGCTCAAGGTGGAGCTGATCTGGACCAGAGATTGGGAGACGATGGGAGAGCTTCGCGAGGCAATCAAAGTGTGGTTGGAGGATTACAACCATCTCCGGCCTCATCAAGCACTCAACTGGCAGGACCCGGCTGAGTGAAGGGCCAAGAACCCGAGCCCAATGAGTGCATTAGCTTGCAGTGGTGGGTGTCAGAGTTGGGCTTGAATTTAGCTGGATGTCAGGGTGGTGCCTGGGGCGGGAATCGAACCCGCACGGGGCAAAGCCCCAAGGGATTTTAAGTCCCTTGCGTCTGCCTATTCCGCCACCCAGGCTCGGAAAAATATACTAACCCGGATCCATTACCAAAGCCAACCGCTTCCAAGGGTTGGCAAAGAGCCCAAGAGAATCTCTCATGCCTTTTCTGGGGCCAGGCCCAATTGGTTAGCACAGAGAGCCGGGGCAGGAATTTTCTGTGAAGAGCGCCGGCCCAACCGTAACTCTCCCTCAAAGCTCTGGAGTCAAAACAGGGCAATGAGACTCATCACTGGGCATTTTCGGACAAATAGAATAGGGGGTTTCTGGCCACATTTTTCACACGCACCTCGAAGTGGAGGTGTGCACCCTCGCTTTGGCCGCTATTACCAACGGTGCCTATGGTTTCTCCCTGCCTGACCCGCTGATGCTCCGATGCACGGATTTCGTTTAGATGAGCGTAAACCGTGGCCAGCTCCTCGGAGTGCCTCAATATCAAGATGTTTCCATAGCCCCTCAGCTGGCCTTTGTACATCACCTCACCTTCGGCCGCAGCCACCACCGGGGTTCCCAAGGGCGCAGTGATGTCTATGCCCGAGTGCTTCATTCCATTTCTGACTCCGAAGGAAGAGGATACCTGCCCTCTAACAGGCCAGATGAGTTTTCCAACAAAAAGCTGTATCTTGGGCTCAGCCTCAAGAGCTTTGTCCACAGGGCCCTTGGGGAGTTCCACTCGAGTCGCCCCAGATGCACCTGGGATAAATATTTTTTGGCCTTCCCGGATTTGGGAGGGATCCCTTATGTTATTGATCTCAGCCACCTGCTGAAGGTCTGCCCCATAGGCTCGACAGATGCGCCAGAGGGTCTCTCCCTTTTTCACCACATGGTATGTGCCTTGGGCTTTTTCCTGGGGAGTATCCAGGGCTGGTACCTGGATGGGCTTGGCAGCCTTTCTCACAGGAGGCGGGCTCACCTGTCTTTTGGCATCGCACCCGGCCAAAAGCACAAGAGCTGCCGCCAGGGCGGTCCAGGCAACCCACCCTCTCATGAAAGAGCTTCCCTGCCACATCTGGGACTAAGGATTCCAGCCATACTTTCCCACCAGGTCCACGAAACGGCAGCCTCCAAGATCTTCCTGGTGAAATTCTTGCCCCCTGCGGATGACCTTGTAGAGAGTCTGGGAGAAGCGGTCACCCACGGGAATCACCAAACGGCCTCCGTCGGCAAGCTGCTCCTTGAGGGGTTCAGGAATCTCCGGGGCCCCGGCAGTCACAAGAATGCCGTTGTAGGGGGCATTTTCCATCCAACCCTCGGTGCCATCCCCAATGCGTATGGAGACATTGTAGAGCCTGAGCTGATCCAGGACCTTTCTGGCCCTTAGAGCCAGGGATCGGATTCTCTCCACTGAGTATACCCACTCGCAAAGGCTGGCCAGTATGGCTGTCTGATAACCGGAGCCGGTTCCTATTTCCAGGACCCGGTCCCTGGGTGTGGGCTCCAGGGCCTCTGTCATGAGGGCCACTATATAAGGCTGTGAAATTGTTTGCTTTTCGCCTATGGGTAGTGGGTGATCCTGATAGGCCTGTTCCCACATGCCTTCGTCCAGAAAAAGGTGGCGCGGGATCTCCCTCATCACCTGCAGCACCCTGGGGTTTCTGATGCCACGGGCCGCTATTTGGGTCTCAACCATCTTACGGCGGGCCACTTCGAAGTCTTTCAAAAAAAGTCCTCCACCAGGCATTCCTCCCTGAGGCGCACCATGCTCTCCTCGTCCGTGAGATCCAGGCGCAAAGGAGTAACAGAGATCCAACCTTCCAATACTGCCTCTATGTCCGAATCTCTAAGTTCCTCGTATCCTGGCTCCTCACCCCCTATCCAGTAATAATCCTGTCCCCTCGGGTCGGTCTTCTCCACCACAGCCCCGTTGTACAGCCTCTTGCCCTGCCTCGTGACACGCACTCCTCTTATTTCCTCTGGGGCGCAATTGGGGACATTCACATTCAAAAGTAGACATGCTGGGTGCCCGCTTTGCAGAATCCTGGAGGCCAGTTTCCTGGAAAAAACACAGGCAGCCTGGAATCTGAAATCCTTCCTGGCAGCAACAGACACGGCAAAAGATGGTATCCCCATCCTGGCTCCTTCCATGGCCGCCGATACGGTTCCCGAGTACAAGATGTCATCTCCCAGGTTAGCCCCTTTGTTTATCCCTGAGATGACAAGATCCGGTCTTCTTCCTCTGAGCACCCTATGCATGGCCAGAAGAATACAATCCGTTGGGGTGCCATCCACGGAGAAAAAGCCCGGAGCCACCTGTTTCAGCCTAAGGGGACGGTGCATGGTCAGGGCGTGACTGGAGGCGCTTTGCTCCCTGTCAGGAGCCACGGCCACCACTTCGCCCAGGGGGCTCAGTGCATCGGCAAGGGCCCTGAGTCCCTCTGAGTGAATACCGTCATCGTTACAGACAAGAATCAGGCTCATTTAGGGCAAGCAGCTCCCGGCCAAGGCTCATGGCCATTTATACCACGGCCCCCATGCACCATCAACCGGCCCCAGGCCCTGGTGTTCCTTGGGGCTCATGCCTGGGGCAAGGCCTGGATGCCACATGCTACCTGCTGATCTGGATCCTGATGGTACCTCACAAAGAGGGCACGGCCTGCACCCACTTTTTCACCTTGAGCCAGGCAAGGCCCAGGTACTCGTGAAGAGCACGGCGGACCTTGCGCAGATTTTCGCAGGATGGATACTTCTCAGAGTAACCCCCATGAGGCCGTTGTTTGAGCATATGATTCGTTGGGGCTGCAATGGGGTTCATTCCCATGGCCCGAAAGAGTTCCATGGCTCTTGGCATGTGAGCTGCAGAAGTCACAAGCACAAAAGGCTCTTCACCCAGCATGTGTTTTATTTCCCTGGCCTGATCCTCCGTGTTTCTTGAGGTTTTCTCCAGGGCCAATTTCCCAGGCTCCACCCCAAGGCACAAGGCTGCCTCAGCCATGACCTGCGCATTGGCAACAGGATCATGGAGGCTTCCTCCTGAAAGCAGAAGTCGGCTCTGCCAAAGGAGCCTATGGATGCGGATTCCCTCTACCAGTCGGGCCAAAGAGGCCTCGTCCAGGCGGGTTACAGGCGGCAGTCTGGGATCTGAAACATGCCCGCTTCCCAACACCACCACCCAGCGGATCTCCTTCATGCCTTCATGGAAAACCCAAGCCCCTTCAGATTGCTCCAGAGGCTTTAACATGCTGTCTGCCACAGGCCCCCAGCTAAGCCCTGCCAGGACAAGAGTGCCCAGGGTTACAAGCAGCCTTCCTGCCCTCTTCCAGGGTGTGATCCAAAGTAACAAAACACCCAATCCCAAGATCATTAAAATCGTGGGCACTGGGTAAAGCATGTGGGAAAGCGACTTTCTGACAAGAAACCAGTCCATTCAGACCTCCATGCCAGCAGGGGCCCTCTCAGAGACCTCCTGCCTTCTTTAATGGGAGCTGCCAGGGCCCATCCGGCTGTCGCTTCGTGCAGCTCTGTCAGGGGCCTCCCAGCTTGAATCGCAGGAAAAAGATCCGGTAAACCCTAGCTGGTAGCGGGAGCTCCGGGCCTAGGATACTGGCCTTCTCACACCTTTTAGGGCCTCTTTTACCGAACGCGGGCTCCAGCCCAGAAGTCTTGCAGCCAGAGAAACCTCCAGTGTGAGATCCCTGGGCCTCGGCATCCTAGTATCCCCAAGTTTGGCCCTTGGGATGGGCCCTGGGTCAAAGCCCATGGCCTCGGCCAAAAGGCAGGCCAGGCAGTAGCGGCTCAGGGACTCGGGCCCGGCCAGATGAACAATGGGAGGAATGGGTCCTTCTGCCAGGGCCAACTGGGCCATGGCAAGACAAAGGTCCTCCAGGGCTATGGCCGAGCGCATCTCATCCTCGAAGTAAGGGTAATCGAAGACCCCTCTCATAAGCCCAAGTCTCAAAGATTCCGTGCGGGGATCCATTGGAGACAATCCATAGACCAAAGAACTCCTCAGCACGCAAGCTCCGGCCTCCAAGGCCATGAGCTCTGCCTTGAGTTTTGCTTCCCCATAAGGGATCACGGGCCTGGGCAAATCCGTCTCTTCGTAAGGAGGATTTTCCCCGTCGAAGACCATGTCAGTGGACATGTAGAAAAAACGCCCCTGTCTGCCCGTGCAGGTCCATGCCTCCAAAAGGTTCCTGGTGCCTCGTACCACGCTTCCATCCAGATCTTCCATGTCATAGGCCAGGTGGAAGATTACATGGGGCCTGAACTCCCTCAACAAAGCCTGGACCCCTTTGGGGTCTCTAATATCCAGGAATCTCTCATCCGACCCCTGTGTTTTGGGGTGTCTAAAAAAGGTGGGCAACACCTCCAGAGCCTTTCTCCTGAGCAGATCCAAGAGGAATGTGCCCACGTACCCGCTTGCTCCCACAATGAGGACTCTTGCCATGATTCCCGCCCAAAAACTCAAATGAATGAGATGATCTGCTTGCAGCAGCCCGGATATTAAAAAATCATCCTCTGTGGGTCAATCCAATGGGGGTCCGGCCGTAAAAAGAGTGTTTCGGAGCCGGCCCATGGGAAGATCCAGACCAGTCCAAGGTGTGGGACTTGGGTCTTGAAGAAATCTCGATTCTTATCCTAGGGGTTGCGGCCCTGGGTCTGAGCAAGCATAATAATCCCCCTGAGCCATGTAAGCTTGGAGACGGCCTTTGAAGAAAAGCAACGAGGAAGGTTCCCGGCCATTTCAGGAGGCTCAAGCCCCGGGAAGACCGCGCATCTGGCTAAGGCTACTCATTTTGGCTCTCTTGGTGGGAGGCGCTACTTTTCTCCTCTATGAAACAGGGGTGATAAGGTTTTTCCTCCACAAGGAAAAGCTCCTCCAGCTGCTCAAGTCCATGCGGCCCTGGGACGTGGTGGTATTTGTTCTGCTTCAGGCCTCTCAGGTGGTGGTGGCCCCAATACCAGGAGAAGTAACGGGTCTGGCCGGCGGATACCTGTACGGCCCATTTCTGGGGATTCTTTTGTCCACCATTGGTCTTACCATGGGTTCTTACCTGGCATTCACCCTGGGCCGCGCCCTGGGCCGTCCGGCTATAGAGAAATTCGTGCCCCAATCCACCATGGCCAGGTTTGATTATCTCCTGAAACACAAGGGAGCCTTCATCGTCTTTCTTCTTTTTTTGATCCCCGGCTTTCCCAAAGACACCCTGTGCTGGTTCCTGGGACTTGGGCACTTGAGCTCTCTGGAGTTCTTGCTGATAAGCACCACCGGAAGGCTCCTGGGGACCATCCTGCTGACCCTCGGGGGAGACTTTATTCGTCATCACCAGTACGTGCGGTTTTCTATTCTGGTGGGAGTGGCTCTCTTGTTCATACTGGCTGCCATGGCTTACAGAGACAAGCTGGAGAGGCTCTTTCGCATCTGGCACATAAGAAGAGCCAGAAAAAGCCGTAACTCCAGGCGCTAGGAATCATTTCCCACCCAGGCTGAGGAGCTCCTGGTAAGGGTTGTAAGGACTCATGCGGCCATCATCAAAGAAAAGACACATGAAGTGGAGGTGTGTGGGGGAGCGGCTGGGAAAGGCGTTCTTGCCGCTTCTGCCCAGGGTGCCCAGGGTCTGTCCGGCCTCAACCCATTGTCCCACTTCCACAAGCACCTCCTGGAGGTGAGCGTAGTAACAGTAAAGCTCCCTCCAGGGAGTGAAGACCCACACATAATTTCCACCTCTTATGTTGCTGCCAGGCTTCCAATCCCTGTTAAGCCCCACCACCACCCCCGATAGGAAGGCAAGTACCTCCACTGGCTTGCCGCTTCTGTCTTCCAGAGAGTCCTGGTCTCTGTCCAGAATGAAGATATCATGGGCCGGATGGCCTCCATGACGGTTACCCTGAAAAAAATCATAGCCTCTGGCCACAAAGCCGCTTCCTCCTCTCCCACCCAAATCCCTCCATGAACCGCCTTTGATGGGAAAGGCCATTTTCTTGTCTTTATCCTTTTCGCGAAAGAGAAGTGTCAGCTGCCCGTGGAGCTCTAGGAGTCTTTCTCTGGCTTCTTGATGTGAGATCTTGTTGTCTCTAACCAGGGCCTGAAGAAGATCCCATTGATGGGCAGCGTCCTGGCCCCAAGTCTTAGCAAGAGAAAGACTTAGTAGCAGAAAACCCAAAGAAAACCAAAAGACTCTCATGGATTCCAAATCTCCGCAAACACTAGGACCTATGCTGTACAAGAGTCCTCAGCCCTGCCACAGGCCTTACCCCAGGGCCATCTGCACTTCTTTTCGAACAGTTTCCGAGGGGTCTCCCAGGGCCCTCTCCAGGGCTCTTCTGGCCGAGGCACTGCCCATGCGGCCCAGCGCCCATGCGCACATGGCCCTGACGTTTTCAAAGGGGCTCTCCTTTAGTTTTCTTGCCAACAGAGGAATATCCCTTGTATCTCGTACGTTACCCAAGGCCCTCGCCGCATTCATCTGCCACCTGTCTGGCCGGGATCTTGAGATATAGAAGAACTGGGGCCACAGCTTTTCCTGATAATAGTCGAGGTTCATATCAAGGATCAGGCGAAGGTCCCATCCCTGGCCCCTTTCCATCAGGTCCTGATTCAATGCAAGGGGCCTTTTGGCCCAGGCCTTATTTATGGGGCAGGCTTCCTGGCACAGATCACAACCGTAAATCCAGGTCCCCATAGGTTCTCTAAATTCAATGGGAGTAAGCTGCGGTCCGTAATATGTCAAAAAAGCAATGCATTTTTGGGGCTCCATTCTAAGAGGTTCGTAAAGGGCTCCTGTGGGGCAGGCCTTGAGACACTCCATCTTACAGTTCTGGGGGCAGCCCAAGACCATGCTGGGTTCATCGGGTTGCAGCTCCACATCCACCAACAATGGGATTATCTCCAGCCAAGAGCACCTGCCCATGGAGTTACGGGCAAAGGCAAAACAGTTGTTTCCATACTGGGTTATGCCTGCCCTGGCAGCAGCCATGCGGGCTGGGAGCTCTTCGTCGTAAAGGCAGTGAATTCCAAGTCCTTTGAGGAAGTCCAACAGGGACTTGAATCGCAAGTACTCTTCCCCCCTTATCTTTCTCTCGTCCACCATGTAACATCTGCCATAGACGTGCAGCAGATGCTCTGGGAAGCTTTTCCTGTGATAGTTACGGATCAGAACCACGATGGATCTGGCCCAAGGGTGTTTGGATGCAGGCCTGGATCCCCTCAGGGTGCTGAAGGAATCTGTTTGGACCCAATGGTACATGGCAGGCCTGCGTTGGATCTCCTCCACATACAGGTGGAATGGGGCTACATCTGTGAAGCCAACATCCTCAAAACCCAAACTCAAGGCCTGCTCTCTTATGATTCTCTTTAATGCTTGACTCATGAGGGCCACCTCCCAGGTTCATGCCAGAGTATGATGGGATTTCAAGTGTGTGTGAAGGCCTTTTGGAGCCCTTTCATCACTGGTTGCATCTTGTTGACATTATAATCCTTTTGCTCATCAAGGCGCTTCTCCAGAGGCTCTTATTGATTCCCCTTTATCCAAAGGCTATTCTACAGGGTGTAACCCCTAGATCAATGGAGAGCTATAAGATGCAGGAGATTTGGGTCTTCCAGCAAAGGGGAAGTGGCATGGCCAAGATTCGTGCCATATCGGCCAGGGGCAAGGGTATGCGCATAGGCAGGATCCTTTCTGTGGATGAGGCTTTACCTGCCGTGCTAGAGGAGCCAGGCAAATACCTTCCCCAGGAGATCCATGCTGATCTGGTCCTGGATTTTCTTCGTCACCCAGACCTGTCCCTGGAGCTGGCCTTGAGGTGCAGGGAGCTTAGTATTCCTGTGGTGGCTTCGGGCAAGAAGTTGAGGGTGGAGGGCACCATCACGCCGCCTACCTGATGCGGGCTTGCCAGGCAGGTCTGCCTGGGCCCTTACGGGGAACAGTTCGGGGCCCCGGAGCTGGAGGTGGAGCTGGAAGGCACTGTGGTGCGTGGTGTGCGAGTCAGAAGAGGAGCCCCCTGCGGAGCCACCTGGGAGGCTTCTGAGCGCATCTTGGGGCTGGAAGCAAAAGAGGCCCTTTCCAGAATCGGGCTAGAGACTCAGTTCCAGTGCATTGCAGATCCCTCGGGCTGGGATCCCCTTTGGGGCAAGAGTCCGGTCCATTTTGCGGCGGATGTTCACACGGCAGCCCTGGAAAGAGCCCTCTCTGGACTCAGAAACCGTAATCCCCTGTGCGGATGTCATTCAGAATCCCGTTTTCGAACCTAAGATAATACATGAGGCTGTGGGGGCCAAAGTTGTAAGTCCACTCCTCTATGAGAACCTGCTGTACGGCCCAAGGTTTGATATAGCGTTTTTCTCCGGGATCGTAAAGAAAGAGGCGTCCTTCTGGAATACCCAGGCGTTCTTCATATCTCTGTTCTACAAAGCTGGGCGCTCCACACTTGGCCGTCACCTCATATCGAGTCTCCCCCAAAGACACTATCCTTCCCTGGCATCTCAGGGCCGAGGCCTCAATGGGTGCCCAGGTTGACAATAGGGCCATAAGAGAAAAGGCTATTTTGCATATGTTCATGTGCCACTTCCCCAATGGTTGTCTCCAGGCTCAACTTACAGAACTGGCAGGATATAGTCAAGATTCTTGGTCTGCGTTTTTTGATTAATGAACTGTGGTGCGTGGCTCCACTATGTCCTGGTATGGATGGATTCAGGTCCCAAGGAAACTGGAATCTGCCCATGGGGGCCTATTGGGTCCAGGACTCCAAATGAGCAAAGCCACCGGGTGGGCCTTTGGCCCTCAACCTCACTGGTCCTGTAGAATGATCCGGGTCAGATGTCTTGTTGCTTGACATCTGTGATGCCATTTCCTATTATTCGCCTGTCTCTGGCAAGGCACAGGGCAGCCAGGCCGCAGGTTGGACTCTCAGCAAAATGGAACCCCAAAGTGTTTCTGCTTCATGGGGCATACTCTTGGAAGCCTAAAGGAAAGGAGGATTGCCATGAGAAAGGCTTGGAGGTTGATGGGTGCGGCTTTAGTCGTAGCTTTGGCAATTGCAGGCCCTTGTTTTGCGCAGCAGAAGGTGGACCTCAAGATGATGACTGGCCCCATGGGCGGTTCCTGGTATCCCTTGGGAGGGGCCATATCCGAGCTGATCCAGAAAGCAGTGCCTGGCTCCAGCGTCTCTGTGCTTCCAGGGGGAGGCATAGCCAATGTGGTGGCTGTGGAGGAAGGCAAGGCGGACATTGGTTTCGGTAACTCCAGCTCCAGCGTGGATGGGGTGGCAGGCAGGGATCCCTTCAAGGCCCCCACCAAGAACGTCATGCAGCTAGCAACCCTGTATCCCCAGTATTTCCAGATGGTTGTAATGGAGGACTCCGGCATTAAGAGCCCAGCGGATTTCAAAGGCAAGGCCATCTGTCCTGGACCCAAGGGCCATACCGGGGAGCTTCTTGCCAGGCAGGTTCTGGAGCTCTATGGCCTCTCTTACAACGACATGAGCAAGGTAAACCACGTCAGCTACTCTGACGCGGTATCCCTTCTCAAGGACAACCATGCCCACGTTTTCTTGCTGGGCACTACGATTCCAGCCTCTTCCATCCTGGATCTGGCCACCACAAGAAAGATCCGCATGATTCCACTGCCTGATGAGAAGATCCAGCAGCTCCAAAAGATGAACGCCGGGTACCTCAAGAGGGTAATTCCCAAGGGCACGTATCCTGGGGTGGACTATGACGTGCCTGGAGTGGGCTATTTCACGCATCTGGTGATAAGCGCCAAGCTGCCTGAGGATCTTGTGTACAAGATCACCAAGGTGATCACAGAGAACGTGGCCCAGCTAAGCCAGGTGGTTAAGGACATGGAAGGAGTCAAGGCCCAGGATCTGGCTTTGGATATCGGAGTGCCTTTCCATCCCGGGGCACTGAAGTATTACAAGGAAATAGGAGCCATTAAGTAGGCCTGTCAAGGCTCTAGACCCGGTAGGGAAAGCTCTGGAGAGCTGGGCATAGGTTGTCTTAATCTAGATCTATGAGGCGGGGCTGGATGCCCCGCCTTGCTCTTGGATGGGCCATGGAAAGAGTTCATAGCGGAGTCAGATTTGTCCTGAAGCTCACGGCCATAGGCATGTCTCTTTATCACCTCTGGGCAGCCACCTTCGGCTCTCCAGAGGCCATGATGCACAGATCCATACATCTCACCTTCACCTTGGGCCTCATATTCTTGATCTCCATCTCCAACAGGAAGAGTCATCAGAAGCTGGGCTTGCTCTTGGATGTCTTGCTCTTGGGTGGATCTTTGTTGGCCATGGGCCACATCTTCCTCAACTATGATTATGTGGTGACCCGCTACCCCTACGTGCAGTCTCTTAGCCAGTGGGACTTCTGGCTGGGGATACTGGTTACCCTTTTTCTCCTGGAGGCCTCCAGGAGAACCATTGGCTGGGCCCTTCCTCTGACTGCAGTGGCATTTCTACTTTACGGGCTTTTGGGCCAGAATCTTCCAGGAATTCTCAGGCATACAGGCTTTAACCTGGAGACCCTGGTGGATCAGCTTTACCTGACCACAGAGGGGATATTTGGGATACCCTTGGGAGTCTCTGCCACTTACGTGATTCTGTTTGTGATCTACGGATCATTTCTGGAGGAGTCCGGAGCCGGGGAGGCTTTCACCAAATTCGCTGTTTCCCTGGTGGGAGGAACCAGGGGGGGGCCTGGAAAGATCTCATGCGTGTCCTCTTCCCTGTTTGGGACCATCTCGGGGAGTGCGGTGGCCAACGTGATGGTGGACGGCTGGCTCACCATACCCCTGATGAAGAGGGCAGGGTTCAGGCCAGCTTTTGCTGCTGCAGTGGAGGCCACAGCTTCCACCGGAGGGCAGATAATGCCACCTGTGATGGGGGCTGCGGCATTTGTAATAGCTGAGTTTACGGGCATCTCCTACATAGACATATGTAAACACGCCCTGGTGCCAGCTCTTTTGTATTACTTGGCCTTGTTCATGGCCATTCACTTCGAGGCTTCCAGAAGCGACCTGTTGGGCATACCCAGGGAGGAGAGGCCGGGTCTAGCAACGGTCTTGTTGGAGAAGGGTCACCTCTTTGTGCCCATTTTGGTCATAGTGTATTTCATGATTGGTGGCTATACCCCGATGCTGGCATGTCTTTACGCCATAGCAGCGGTGCTTCCCATGTCATTTGTAAGAAGAGATTCCAGAATGGACCTCAAGAAGATCTTGAGGGCCCTGGAAGGCGGAGCCAGAAACATGCTGGCCGTGGCTGCAGCATGCGCCTGTGCAGGGATAGTGGTAGGTATCATCAATCTGACTGGACTGGGCCTGAAGTTCACAGGCCTGATGCTGGATGTGGCTGGAGGGAGTCTTGCCCCTGCTCTAATACTTACAATGGTAACGGGGATCATTTTGGGCATGGGTCTTCCCACAACCGCTGCGTACATAGTGCAGGCTGCACTTCTGATCCCAGGCCTCATAAAGCTGGGAGTGCCTGTAATAGCGGCCCATCTCTTTGTTTTCTATTTTGCCATCATCTCGGCCATTACTCCTCCTGTGGCCATGGCAGTCTACGCCGCTGCTGGAATAAGCGGCTCCAATGTATGGCAGACAGGAATTCAGGCAGTCAGGATAGGAGCTACAGGCTTCATAGTGCCCTTCATGTTTGTTTATGGGCCTTCGCTTTTGCTCATCGGGTCTTGGTGGGAAGTGCTCACAACAATCCTTTCGGCCTCCATGGGGGTGATTCTGCTTTCGGCAGGCCTCATGGGCTGGTTCATGGGAGAGACCAAGAGATGGCAGCAGTTGGTACTGGTTGTTGCAGCAATTCTGCTTATCAAACCGGGCCTGGCAACAGACCTAGTGGGAGTTGGTCTGGCGGTTGTCATAGGCTTTTGGCAGCATTTGGCAAAACTCCAGGGGAGAAAAGCTGCTGCTGAAAGCGCCACCAGGCAGGAATCCTGAAAAGAATCAGCCCAGGAAGAAATCCATAAGAACTTGATTGACCTCCTGAGGTCGCTCCACGAAAAAGAGGTGCCCGGCCCCCTGTACCAAATAGAGCTTTGCTCCGGGTATTCTCTGGGCCAGAAGCCTTGAGTTCTCAGGATCCATCATGCGGTCCAGGCTGCCGGTGATCACCAGGACCGGACAGCTTATTTCCCGGAGCCTTTCCCTGACATTGAACCTGGAAAGAGCCCTCATCTGGAGGGCTGCACCCTGGGCAGTAGGAGCATGTTTGACCGCCCCGGAGATCCATTGCTCAAGTCGGGAGGGCTCTTCCTCGAGAAATCTGTCCCCAAAAAGAATGGGAACCCGCATTCTGACCGCTTCTTCTGGCGAAAGGCAAGGGTCTGCTGCCTTGGCCATGAGCTCCATGACCTGTGGGGCCGGAGCCACAGCCTCCTTACCTCCGTGTGTGGTGCAGCCCAGGGCCATTTTTTTCACTCTCTGGGGTTGTTCCAGAGCCATGCTTTGGGCTATGAGGCCTCCCATGGAAATCCCAAATATGTTGGCAGAGGATACTCCAAGGGCATCCAGGAGGCCCAAGGCGTCCTGTGCCATATCAGAGATGCTGAAAGGCTCCTGGGGCACTGTGGATTCTCCCACGCCCCTGTTGTCAAAAGTGATCACCTGGAATCTCTTGGACAGGCCCTCCACCTGGTATGCCCAAGCCTCCTTTACCATGGTGAATCCCCCTATGAGTAAAAGGGGATCTCCCTGACCGTGCACCTCGTACGCCAGCTCCACTTCACCTAGGTTCACTTTAGCCACGGGTACCCTCCTGTCTATGATTTGGCTAGAATCAGATTCGGCTTTCCTCGGAGAAGCTACCAAGAGCAACTAAAGCCGTCAACTCAAAACAAAGAGCTTTGGGTCTTCTCTCAACTGTGGAATCATCTTTCTTTTTCCAGAAGCTTGCAAGCATGCCAAATCCAGGTATCATGCGTTTGTTTTTCTTTGCTGAAGTGCCATCTAGGGGCCAAGGCACAGGCTTGGCTCAGGCCGGCTCATCTTGAGCTCATAGCCCCCAGGGGCAAGGATTGATGGTTTTTTTTGAGGGACAGCTCCTCAAAAAAGTGAGGAGCTCGGGTGGTTTGATGGCAAGGTTTTGGCCTTGAGATATTGAAGGCTCAGTGGGCATCTCAACTGTTTGTGAAAAAAAAAGAGTTGTTTCTTGAGGCACTCTTGGGAAGAGCTATTTCTTGTGGATGGGAGGGAAGCTATGGCGTCTGCCTTGGAAGGAATAAGGGTTTTGGACCTCTCTCAGTTTCTCTCGGGCCCCAGGTGTACCCAGATTCTGGCCGATATGGGGGCTGAGGTGATCAAGTTGGAGCCGCCAGGGCATGGAGAGACCCTCAGGCTAATGCTCTCACCCATACCGGGCATGGATCGAATACTTTCCAACTGGCACAGGAACAAGAAGGGCATAACTCTGGACATCAGACACCCGCGAGGCAAGGAGCTGTACTGGAGACTGGCTGCTGCCTCGGACGTGGTGGTCGAGAACCTGGCCCCGGGTCTCATGAATCGCCTGGGCTTGGGCTGGGAAGAGCACAGGGCCAGGCTTCCAAGGCTAATATACTGCTCCATAACCGGCTTTGGCCAAAGCGGTCCATACAGTGGAAGATTGGCCTTTGATCTAATAGCTCAGGCTTCAGGGGGCATCATGTACGCCCAGAAAACCCCTCACATGACCCCTGGGGTCTTTTTTGGGGATTTTGTCAGCGGGGCTTTTGCTGCCATCGGTATCCTCCAGGCGCTCATAGCCAGGTCCCGCACAGGGGAAGGCCAACTAGTGGATATCTCCATGCAGGATGTGATGTATTTCCATAACTTCCGTGCCTTTGACTGGAGAAGCACCCAGGACATAAGGGAAAAAGTGAAGGAAACCTTGGGGGAGAACCTGGATGATGTGCTAACCAGCCAGGAAAAGCCCTTCCCATGCTGGTATTCCTATCCGGTCAAAGACGGCCACGTGGCCTGTGTGATCCTGACCGACAGGCAGTGGAATGATTTTGTTTCAAAGGTCCTGGATCGTCCTGATCTCTGCACCGAAAACCCCAGATTCTCCAACTTTATCTTCAGGCTCAGGGCCAGGGAGGAATACCTGGAAGTCTTCAGGCAGTGGTTCTCCCAAAGAAGCGCCCAGGAGGTAGAGCGCATACTGAACGAAAATCGCATTCCCTGCTCTATTGTGAAGGATCTGGAACAGGTGAATCATGACCCGCAGCTAAAGGCCAGGCAGATGCACGAATTCGTGGAGCATCCGCAGTATGGCAGGATTCCTGTTGTGGGAATACCCATAAAGCTGAGTTTTACTCCTGGAAAAATCCACAGTGCGGCCCCGGCTTTGGGCCAGCACAACGAGGAGGTTTACGGAGAATTGCTTCAATTGGGCCGGGAAGAAATAGAAAAACTGAGCCAGGAAGGGGTAATCTAATCGGGATTTTCTTGATAGCCTCCCATGGGTGGGACTCTGGCCCCCGGAAATGGATTTGATGGGGATTGGGGAAAGATCTTCGGGATAAACTTATCTCATCTGGCAGGGAACAGGCGTTGATGTCTTGGCGGCCGAGACTATACTATAAAAAGTATTCGGGCATCCAGGACCTTTCCAAGGCTGCCTGCACGCAAACCGAATTTGCATACCATAGTTCTTGTACCAGGGGATGAGAGTTATTTGTAAAGTCAGCCCCATTCATGCCAAGAGGCATGATCCCCCGAGCCCAGGAGAGTCCATCAGCCAGGGCCAGGTAGTTAACAAGGGCTTTCACTCAAACAAATAAGGAGGTTAGAAACATGAATGGAGAAAAATCACCCATTAAGGGTGAGCCCAGAACACAAGCAGTGGAAGAGGCCAGGGGCTTGCGGGACTGGTGGCCCAACAAGCTGAACCTGAAAATCCTTCACCAGAATTCCCCCCTTTCCAATCCCATGGGCCAGGATTTCAACTACGCCAGAGAGTTCAGAAGCCTGGATTTGGAGGCCGTGAAGAAGGACCTTCATGATCTCATGACCGATTCACAGGATTGGTGGCCAGCGGATTTCGGGCATTATGGGCCTCTTTTCATACGCATGGCCTGGCACAGTGCAGGCACTTACCGTATCGGGGACGGCCGAGGAGGCGCAGGTACAGGACAGCAGCGCTTTGCCCCTTTGAACAGCTGGCCGGACAATGTGAATCTGGACAAAGCACGAAGGCTTCTTTGGCCCATAAAGAAGAAGTATGGCAGGAAGATCTCTTGGGCGGATCTCATGATCCTGGCGGGCAACGTGGCCCTGGAGTCCATGGGTTTCAAGACCCTTGGCTTTGCTGGTGGAAGAGAGGACTGGTGGGAACCCGACGAAAGCGTTTATTGGGGTTCAGAGGGCAAATGGCTGGAGGACAAGCGTCACTCGCAGGAGGGCGACCTTGAAAACCCTCTAGCAGCAGTGCAAATGGGCCTCATTTACGTGAATCCAGAGGGCCCAGGTGGCAATCCAGATCCTGTGGCAGCAGCCAAGGACATCCGAGAGACCTTTGCCCGCATGGGGATGAATGACGAAGAAACAGTGGCCCTTATAGTGGGCGGTCATACCTTTGGCAAGTGTCATGGCGCTGCCGAGGCCTCCCACCTGGGTCCTGAGCCAGAGGCTGCGCCCATAGAAGAGCAAGGCCTTGGCTGGAAGAACAGCTTCGGCACAGGCAAGGGAGCCCACACCATCACCAGCGGTCTGGAGGTGACCTGGACCGTGACTCCCACCAAGTGGAGCAACAATTTCCTGTACAACCTTTTTCATTACGAGTGGGAATTAACCAAGAGTCCGGCCGGGGCCAACCAGTGGGTGGCCAAGGGTGCTCCTGCCATTGTTCCAGATGCCCATGACCCCAGTAAAAAGCATCCCCCCACCATGTTGACCACCGATCTTTCCCTGAGATTCGACCCGGTTTATGAAAAGATATCCAGGCGTTTCATGGAAAACCCCCAGGAGCTGGCCCAGGCCTTTGCAAGGGCCTGGTTCAAGCTTACCCACCGTGACATGGGGCCACGTTCACGCTATCTGGGTCCTGATGTCCCTTCCGAGGAGTTCATCTGGCAGGACCCGATTCCTGCCTTGGACCACCCCTTGATGGATGACCATGACATGGCCCTTCTCAAGGCCAAGATCCTGGCCTCTGGTCTGTCAGTATCTCAACTGGTATACACTGCATGGAGTGCGGCTTCCACCTTTCGTGGTTCAGACAAGCGGGGTGGTGCCAATGGAGCCCGCATTCGTCTGGCGCCCCAAAAAGATTGGGAAGTCAACATGCCCAAGCAGCTGGCCATGGTAATAAAGGTGCTGGAGGGAATCCAGGAGGAGTTCAATGCCTCGGCCACAGGAGGGAAAAAGGTCTCCATGGCAGACCTGATAGTCCTGGGCGGATGTGCGGCTGTGGAACAGGCTGCCAAAAACGCCGGTTTTGACGTGAAGGTCCCATTTTCGCCCGGACGCATGGATGCCTCCCAGGAGAAGACCGACGTGGAATCTTTCTCTGTGCTGGAGCCCAGGTACGATGGCTTTCGCAATTACCTAAAAGGCAAATACAGCGTCCCATCCGAGGCACTCCTCATAGACAAGGCTCAATTGCTGACTCTGACGGCTCCTGAAATGACGGTTCTGGTGGGAGGGCTAAGAGTCCTAAACGCCAACTTCGGAAGATCTCAACACGGAGTCTTCACCAACCGCCCAGAGGTGCTCACCAATGACTTTTTCGTAAACCTCCTGGACATGAGCACAGTGTGGAAAGCCGCTTCCCAGGATTCTGAGCTTTTCGAAGGTCTTGACCGAAAAACCGGGGCTCTCAAGTGGACAGCCACCCGTGTGGATCTGATATTTGGCCATGACTCTCAACTGCGGGCCATTGCCGAGCTGTACGCATGTGAAGACTCCAAAGAAAAATTCCTCAAGGATTTTGTGGCAGCCTGGAGCAAGGTCATGAATCTGGACCGTTTCGATCTGCTCTTGGCAGGGTAATCACCAGGGTCAAGTACTTTGGGGGGCCCAGGGCTCCCCAAAGTGCCTGCCCAATGATTTGAATCGCATTGTTCATGAAGAGCTGAGGAAACCTTTTTTGCTCCAGCCTATCCTTTCACGACCCCCAGTGGCCTGAGCCTTACCACCTTTCGACTGATTCCAGCCCCATGAACCACATTGACCACGTCGTTCACATCCTTGTAGGCCTCGGGTATTTCTTCCACCAGAGTCGCCTTGCTGGCCCCACGTACTATTATGCCTTTGGACTCCAGCTCCCTGGAGATGGCCCTGCCTTTGGAGGCCTTGATGGCTTGGTGACGGCTCATCAACCTGCCAGCTCCGTGGCAGGTGGAGCCGAAGGTCTCTTCATAAGCTTTTTGTGTGCCGGCCAGCACGTAAGAACAGCGACCCATGTCTCCTGGGATCAAGACCGGCTGTCCCACCTCCCTGTAGTCCTCTGGGATATCGGAATGCCCGGGGGGGAATGCCCTGGTGGCCCCTTTTCTGTGGACGCACAGTCTGAGTTTCTTACCCTCTAGCTCGTGCTCTTCCAGCTTGGCTATGTTGTGGCATACATCGTATACCAGCTCCAGGCCCAGTTGTCTGGGCCCAAGGCCGAATACCTGTTCAAAGGTCTCCCTCACCCAGTGGCTTATCATCTGGCGATTCACAAAGGCAAAATTAGCAGCTGCGGCCATGGCGGCCAGATAGTCCCTGCCCTCGGGGGATTGCACAGGAGCACAACAAAGCTGGGGATCTGGCAACTCTATGCCGTGATCCCTGGAGGCCTTCATCATGATCTTTATATAATCGTCGCAGACCTGATGTCCTAGCCCCCTGGAGCCCGTGTGCACCAGCACGGTGGCCATGTCTTTTTCCAGGCCGAAAGCACGGGCAGCCTCCTGGTCAAAGATCTCCTCAACATAACCCACCTCCACAAAGTGGTTCCCCGAGCCCACTGTGCCCAGCTGGGACTTGCCCCTTTCCATGGCCCTGTCGCTAACTAGTGCGGCGTCAGCCCCGGGTATGCAACCCCCGGCTTCCATGTGTTCCATGTCCGATGCCGATCCAAAGCCCCTTTGAACAGCCCATTTGACTCCCATCTCCAGCACGCGGGCCAGCTCCTGGGGCCCCAACTTAAGATCCTTTCTCTGAGATCCCACTCCTGATGGGATGTTCCTGAAAAGAGCATCCACCAATGGGTGAATCATCTTTTGCACTTCCTCGCGGCTCAGACCTGAGCGCATGAGCCGGACCCCTCAGTTGATGTCGTATCCCACACCCCCTGGGGAGACAATCCCCGAATCAACCCTGAAGGCTGCAACTCCCCCTATGGCAAAGCCGTAACCCCAGTGAATGTCTGGCATGGCCAGGGAGCGGCCCACTATTCCAGGCAGGCAAGCCACGTTGGCAACCTGCACCAGGCTCTGGTCCTTCCTTATGACCTGCATCATCTCCTCATCTGCATAAACGAGCCCTTCTGTGAGCATCCGACCCTCTCGGGGGATGATCCACCTCCAATCATCCAGCTTCTGAAGCTTGATCTGGGTTTGCTGGCTTTTCATGAGACACCTCCTCTTTACTGCCCACCTCTGGCAAAAAGAGCTTGATGGCGGTAAGAACCCGAGCCCCGTCTCCAGGGCCAATAACCAGTTTTGGACCAGGAGCATCTCATGGAAGCGCCTGCCGGGGGGGGTCTTGGGGGCGTAGACCCCGACTCACAGCCCCTGGTCCATGATTGGGGCTATGGACTCAATGTCATATGTCCAGAATGATCCTTGCCCTCCAAAGCCCTCTGCGTTTCTCCACCTTTATCTGGTGGTAGGTGACGGCCTTGATGCCGGTCTTTATCACATGGCGGCCTTGCTCATAGGGTTCACCCCAGGCCATTGCATGCAGCAGGTGGTTCTCCAGGGTCTCAAACCGGAAATCACTGAAGAGAAGCCCTCTGGCATCAAACAGAAAGAGCAGCTCTCCCAGCCACTGCACAAGCAAGGACTCCAGCTCCGGAGCCGAAATATTGATGCTTTCCTTGATGCGTCTCCTGATCCGCCTTCTGTCTGTGATAACGGAAAAAAGAGCCTTGGCAGCGTTTTGGAAGAGTTCTTCGAGGCTTCTTCCCCTCACCGCAAAGCCCACATCGCCAGTATGATCCAAAAAAGTGAAGGTGCCCACAGCCCTTTCCCCATATGAAAAGCATTTACCAGCCATAAAGGATTATACTTCAAGAGGGCCTTATAGTGCTTGCCACTGTTCTTGACACTCCCTGGAAGGGGTGGGTATGATCAGGACACATCCTTATAAGAGGGAGCAGCTCTAAGATGCCCAAGGAAAAGGTTGACAGAAAGAGGCTTCTCAAGGAGCCGGACGAATTCATAAGCACCAGCATGAGGCTCATGGGCTGGCTGCGCAGAAACAGCCGCTGGGTGACAGCCGGGGCCGTGTTGGTGGTGGTATGCGGGGTAGCATTTTGGGGGTGGAGAGTATACCAGTCCCGCATAGAGGCTCAGGCCCAGGATCTGTTTAGCCAGGCTTATGGCCTGTATGCCAGGGCCATGGAAGAGAACCAGACGGCTGTTTCCCAGGACTTACTGGGTAGGGCAGCCGAGAGATTTCAGGCTATCATAAAACAGTTTCCCGATACCACTGCGGGATGGATGGCAAGGGTCTACCGCGGCAGGGCCTGCTATGGATTGGGAAAGTACCCGGAAGCCATTGAGGAATTCGAGGCAGCCCTGGCATCTCTTCCTTCCTCGGGCGACGGAACCATGAGGGCCGTTGCCCTCCATGGTTTGGGATTGGCACTACAGGCAAAGGGAGATTGGGATAGGGCCGTTAGGGTGTTCAGCAGTCTCAAAGAGACCGCCTCAGGAAGCTTCGGCCGTGTGGCCGAGCTGGAGCTGGCCAAGTGCTATGAGAAACAAGGTAATGCCAAGGAAGCCCTTTCCCTTTACAGGTCCCTTCTGGGCACCCTGAACGAGCCACTCCAAAGAGAGATGATCCAGGCCCAGGTGGCCAGGCTGTCCCAGAGCCTCAAGGAGTAGGTTTTTTCCCTTGTCTCATGGTCTCTAGGGGGGATTCCCCGTGCTCAGAAGCAAGCTTCTGTTTATTTTCCTTTTTTCATTGCTGGGCCTGGGAATGGGGCATTTGCAGGAGTTGTGGCAGGGGATCTGCTATGCCCAGCAGCAGGATTCGGATCTTCAATGGGCCCTGGCAGAGCATCTTTCGGGCAAAGGGGAGCACTACCGGGCCATAACAGAGTATGAGCGGTTCATGTTTTATTTCCCTGAGGATAAGAGGGCGGGGCTTGCAAGGCTGAAGGTTCTGGAGTCATATGTTGCCGGGAAATGGTGGCCCGAGGGCTTGAGGGCAGCCCAGGAGGCTTTGGAGGAGCCTGGATTCCCCCAGGAGTTGCGCTGCCGGGTGCTGGAGCTGGCTGGGATCTGTCACATGCGCATGGGAGATTCTCAAAAGGGGCTGAAGGCCTTGAGATCGGCCCTAAAGATATGTGCTGATCCGGCAGCCAGAGACAGAATAAGGCTGCTCATGGCACAACTGCAATCAGATCTGGGCCATTGGGCACAAGCAGCCCAGAGCCTGGAGACCTTTGAAACCACGGGTAAGGCAGGCTTGGCGGCCAGGCAGCAGGCAGCCAGGGTAATAAGGGGTGAAGTCTCATCCCAGATTAGATCTCCGTGGACAGCCGGAATCCTTGCCGGGCTCTTGCCTGGGGCAGGTCATGCCTATTTGGGAAGATGGGAGGATGCAGCCCTGGTCTTCTTGGTCAACGGAGCGTTTCTGGGAGCCACTCTGGAGGCTGTTGAAAAGAGGCAGCCAGCCCTGGCAGGAGGCATGGCCTTGGCCGAGCTAATCTGGTACTCGGGCAATATCTTCAGCGCCGTTTCCAACGCCCACAAGCACAACAAAGGCCTGGCCGAGCAATGGATCAAAGACATAGGCTGGGAACTGGATTTGGCAGGGCAAGGACCTTGAAAGCCTTGAGAATGATGATCAGCCTGGGCACCTTGATGATGCTTTTCTTGGGTGCCTCTTTGGCCTGGGCCGCCAGGGATGCTATGGGGGCTCCACCAGAAGAGCTTCGAAAAAGACTCCCTTGTGCGCCGCAGACAGGGCAGCAGAATATGGCAGAGGCTCCCTTTAGATTTCTCAAGGATGTGATATCCAGGGTAGATGGTCCCAGGTGTTCCATGTATCCCACAGACACCCAGTTCGCCCTGGAGGCTGCCCGAAAGCACGGGATGGTTGTGGGGCTTCTGTTTCTTGTGGACAGGCTGTTTCATGAGTGGTCCGAGTCCAAGAAAGCACCCTTGATAATGATCCATGGAAAAGAGCGGTTTTACGATCCATTGGATGCCAACGATTTCTGGCTTTCCACATGCATGGGGCCAGGGAATCCTGCCTCTTACGGTAGCGAGCAATGAGCCTGAAAAGGGAGCTTGTATGCCCCAGGTGCGGGGAAAAAGTGCTCGTGTACAGGAATCCATTTCCCACCGTGGACGTGATAATTCGTTGTAAGAGTCCTGGAGGCCAGGAGGGAATAATCCTGGTGGAAAGACACAACCCCCCCTTGGGTTGGGCTCTGCCGGGCGGCTTTGTGGATTATGGAGAGACCCTGGAGCAGGCTGCGGTGAGAGAGGCCATGGAGGAGACCGGGTTGGAGCTAAGGGCTCTCAGGCAATTCCACGCCTATTCAGATCCCTCCAGGGATCCCAGACAGCACAACATATCCGTGGTTTTTCTGGCCGAGGCCCAGGGAATACCCAAGGCCGGAGATGATGCAGCTCGCTGCGGAGTTTTTCCCCTGGACTCCCTTCCCGGACCTCTGGCTTTTGACCATTCCAATATCTTGGCTGACTACCTGCGCTATCTCTCCACAGGGATGCTTCCATGAATCAGTGGGATGTGGCCTGGTAGTCAGGGACAAGCTCCATGAGGGAGGATCTTAAGATAGCCTCATGTGCTCCTTGAACAGTTGCCGGGTCATATAAGGGGAGCTTGGGGTTTCTACACCTTGACGCCAAGAGCCTCAAAGGATACAAAGGGAACGGGGCCTTTTGCTGAGAAGGAAGCTTAAACACTCTTAGGGGAGGAGGGGCGGCCATGAGACTGGGGTTTCGCACTTGGGTTGGCTTGGCAATCTTTTTGGGGCTTGTCATGACACTGACGGCTTGTGAATCCACCAAGCATGCACTGGGTATAGGTGAGCCTCCACCGCCTCCGGCTCCCAGATATTATGACTTCCCGGATGTGCTGGTGCCCCCGGAGCTGGAGCTGGACACCAAGGGATCAGTGGTTTACGAGGTGGGGGGAACAAAGGCGGGGGTGCTCCTTTTTTCCGGAAGAGTTGAGGTGGAGTCCCTCTCGGAGTTCTTCAGAAGATCCATGCAGAGGGACGGTTGGAGCCTGGTCAGCAGCGTCAGGTTCAACAGGATGCTTCTTAGCTTCATAAAGGCCGATAGAGCCTGCCAGATATTGATCTGGGAGAAGCCTCTTACCACAGAGGTGGAGATACAGCTCTTGCCCATAAAGAAGTAAGGCATAGGGGAGCCTGGCATGATGGTCAAGCTGCAGCAGCGCAATGTTCTCCTGGGTGTAACCGGCGGCATTGCCGCGTACAAGGCCTTGGAACTCCTCAGGCTTCTGGTGAAGGAGGGGGCCAGAGTCTGGACCATCATGAGCCGGGCTGCCACGGAGTTCGTGGGGCCTCTGAGCTTTCAAGCCTTATCGGGTAATCCGGTGCGCACCGAGATGTTCTCCCACACCCAGGAAAGCCAAATCCAGCACATAGCCCTGGCAGATCTGGCACATGTGGTGGTGGTGGCTCCGGCTACGGCCAACTTTGTGGCCAAGATGGCCCATGGTCTGGCCGACGACATGCTGAGCACCACCGTGCTGGCCGTGCGATGTCCGGTGGTTGTATGCCCTGCCATGAACGTGAACATGTACGAGCATCCGGCCACCCAGAGAAACATGGAAATACTCAAGCAAAGGGGGGTTTGGCTAGTAGAACCCGAGGAAGGAGAGCTGGCCTGTGGGTGGGAGGGAAGAGGAAGGCTCGCGGATCTGGATGCCATAGTCGAGACCATCAAGGCGGCTTTGAGCCCACAGGACCTGACTCAGGAGAGAGTGCTGGTGACTGCCGGTCCCACCTGGGAATCAATGGATCCCGTCAGGTTCATCTCCAACCGTTCCTCAGGAAAGATGGGTTTTGCCATAGCCAGGGTGGCCAGGCGAAGGGGAGCAGCCGTTACCTTGGTGAGCGGGCCCACAGGGCTGAAGCCACCCCCTGGGGTAGGTTTTGTGCAGGTAGAGTCAGCATCACAGATGATGGATGCTGTGATGGAAAAAATGCAGGAGGCCACTGTGGTGGTGAAAGCTGCGGCAGTTGCAGATTATAAGCCAGAGGAGTTCCAGGAACATAAGATCAAGAAAGATCAAGAGAAGTGGAGCTTATCTTTGACCAAGACCGCAGATATTTTGGCCCAGCTGGGCCAAAGAAAAGGTAACAGGATCCTGGTGGGTTTTGCGGCTGAGACCCGTTCTCTCCTGGAAAATGCCAAGGATAAGCTTGCAAGAAAGAACCTGGATTGGATAGTGGCAAATGACGTCACCAAGCCAGGCTCGGGCTTTGGAGTAGAGACCAACCAGGTAGTAATCATGGGTAGGGACGGCACCATTGAGGAATTACCTCAGATCTCCAAGGAAGAAGTGGCTTGGGCTATACTGGATAAGGTGGTACACACAATAAGGGCTCGAAAACAAAAATAGCTTTCCGCAAGAGTTCTTGGGTGGCCCAAGCTCCTGGAGGGCCACAGATGCCCGGGATGCTGGGGAAAGAGGGCTTAGTGGAGCTGGTGGAGATCCTGACTCAGGTGGGATCCAGGCTTAGAATCAGAGCCGGGTTTTCAGACGGGAGGCTTCCTTCATCGGTGGCCAGGGCTCTGGAGAATCTGCTCAAGGATTCAAAGCCGGACAAAGAAGATGGCGCAAGCCTACAGCAGGTGGCCCTGGATGTCCAGGAATGCAAGGCTTGTGCCTTACACAAGCATCGCAAGAAGGTGGTGGTGGGAGAGGGCGATCCAAGGGCTGAGCTGGTTTTTGTGGGGGAAGGCCCTGGGGAGGAAGAGGATCTGCAAGGAAGGCCCTTTGTGGGTGCGGCCGGGCAGCTCCTAGACAAGATCATAAAGGCCATGGGTCTTGCCCGCCAGGAGGTTTTCATATGCAATGTGGTCAAGTGTAGACCTCCTGCCAACCGAACGCCCAGGCCAGAAGAGGTGGAAGCCTGTTCGCCTTTTCTCTTCAGACAGCTCAGAGCCATACGCCCCAAGGTCATATGTGCTTTGGGCACTGTTGCGGCCCAGGCCCTGTTGTGTACTTCAGAGCCCATAGGAAGGCTGAGGGGCAGTTTCCGACAATGGGAGGGTATAGCTGTGATGCCCACTTTCCATCCCTCATACCTTCTTCGCAATCCGCACAGGAAGAGGGATGTGTGGGAGGACATGAAAGAGATCCTGGGGCTCTTGGGCCGCAAGATTCCTCTTCGCTCCGGTTAGGAAGGTTCTACCTTCCAGAGAAATGGTGGAACAAATGAAGAAAAGTCTACTAGTTAGAGCCTTTTGGGTTGGTTTGCTCTTCTTGGCATGGACTTTGTCCATGGGTGAGCTATTTGCCCAGAAGGGTTCGGGACCGGTGATAGTGCTTCATGTGGATAGCGTGATCAATCCTGTGACCGCCGAGTTCATAGATGAAAACGTCAAAAGGGCGGCATCCAGGGATGCGGCCTTGGTGGTGGTGCAGTTGGACACACCTGGTGGTCTGGATACTGCCATGAGGGAGATAGTGAAGAGCATCCTCAACAGTCCTGTGCCTGTGGCTGTATATGTGGCTCCCTCAGGAGCGAGGGCAGCCTCGGCAGGGGTTTTCATAACGCTGGCAGCTGATGTGGCTGCCATGGCCCCTGGTACCAATATAGGGGCTGCACATCCCGTGGCCATGGGTGGCAAGGACATGGGTGACGAGATGGCCAAAAAGGTGGAAAACGATGCCGTGGCCTACATCCAGAGCATAGCTGCCAGGAGGAATCGAAATGCTCAGTGGGCCGAGCAGGCCGTCAGAAAAAGCGTTTCTATACCGGCTGAAGAGGCTCTGAGGCTGGATGTCATAGATTTGGTGGCAAAGGACCTGGATGACCTTCTGGCTCAGCTCCAGGGCGGAACTCTCATGAGAGACTCTGGAGAGATGAAACTGGATGTGAAAGGCAGGCCTGTGGAGCACGTGGAGATGGGCTGGCGTCAAAGGATCTTAAACGCCCTGAGCAATCCCAATGTGGCCTATATCCTCCTCATGATCGGACTGGCAGGACTTTACTTCGAGCTGGCTCATCCAGGCTCCATTTTCCCTGGTGTGATAGGCGGAATATCCTTGATCCTGGCCTTTTATGCCTTGCACACCTTGCCCATAAATTACGCAGGGGTGATGCTGATTTTGTTGAGCATAGTTTTCTTCATAGCAGAGCTCAAGGTAAGCAGTTACGGACTGTTGACCTTGGCCGGAGTTGTCTCCCTGACCCTTGGCTCCATCATGCTTTTCAATGCTCCTGGGGCTTACCAGAAACTGGCCTGGAAGGTGCTGATACCTACTGTTTTGGCTGTGTCTGGGTTTTTTGCTGTTGTGGCCACCTTGGCCTTCAAGGCCTATATGAGAAAACCCGTTGCCGGAAGCAGGGGCATGATAGGAGAGAAGGGCAGTGCCATGAGCCGGATTGCACCCAGGGGGAGAGTTTTTGTGCATGGGGAAATCTGGGATGCTATGAGTGAAGAGCCCATAGAGGAAGGCCAGCGGGTGGAGGTAACAGGCATCCAGGGCTTGACCCTACAGGTGCGCAGGGCAGAAGAATAGAAAATTAACCTATTGAACAGGAGGTGCACATGTCTTTTACGCTTTTGATCCTGGTGGTCCTGGGAGTGATGTTGCTGGCATCAGCCATCAAGATAGTCAAAGAGTACGAGCAGGCCGTGATCTTTCGTCTGGGCAAGTACATAGGCCGTCTAAAAGGTCCGGGCATCATATTCTTGTGGCCGGTGATAGATAAAATGGAGCGAAAGGTGGATCTCAGGGTGGTGACTCTGGATGTGCCCCCCCAGGACGTTATCACCAGAGACAATGTCTCGGTTAAGGTCAATGCCGTGGTGTACTACAGGGTAATGGATCCCAACAAGGCTGTGATCCAGGTGGAAAACTACCACCTGGCCACCTCTCAAAAGGCCCAGACCACCTTGAGAAGTGTCCTGGGAGAAGTGGAGCTGGACGAGCTTCTGGCCCACAGAGAGAAGATAAACGAAAGGCTCCAGGGCATACTGGACAGGGAGACCGACCCATGGGGGATAAAGGTCTCCTCAGTGGAGGTGAAACACGTGGATCTCCCCCAGGAGATGCAGCGGGCCATGGCCAGGCAGGCCGAGGCAGAAAGAGAGAGGCGCTCCAAGGTAATCAATGCCGAAGGAGAGTTCCAGGCGGCCCAGAAGCTGGTGGAAGCAGCGACCATGATCTCCAAGACTCCTGTGGCTCTTCAACTGCGTTTTTTGCAGACCCTCACCGAGGTGGCTGCCGAGAACAATTCCACCATTGTGTTCCCCATTCCCATTGATCTGGTTCAGCATCTCATACCCTTAAGACAGCCTGGTTCCAGGGAGAATCAGATTCAAGGGGAGGCCAAGTGAAAGGGCTCATGATGCGTTGGGCCATCAGCGCCTTAGGACTATTGCTGACAGCCGCAGTGCTTCCCGGAATAAGGATCGGAGGGGTCTTCTCCGCCTTTGTGGCAGCGGCAGTGCTGGGTATATTCAATGCCTTGCTGCGGCCGGTGATTCTGGTGTTGACCCTTCCCATCAATATCCTCACCTTAGGGCTTTTTACTCTGGTCATCAACGGTCTTATGCTGCAACTGGTGGGCTCTGTGATCAAGGGAGTGGAGATAGACGGCTTGGGTTGGGCGGTCTTGGGTTCCTTGATCCTGGGGATCATCAACTGGGGGGCCAGCGCTTTCATAGGAGACAGGGGTAAGGTGGAGGTTATCGAATTGAGAAAAAGCAGGGATGGAACTTGGCAGATCTGAAAACATAACCTGCCTTCCACAAGCCCCGGCGGTTTGGACCCAATAAATCCGTCCAGGGCCGGTGATGTGCCTGGCTCCAATGGGTTTCCTGGGTTCCATTGATCTTCAGACCAGCATCATTCCCCGGGATAAAGAACTTCTGGGGCCAAGCTCTCAGGGGTATTTGGCCACTTGAGGGTCTAAAACCGGTCTCCATCCCAAAGAAAAAATCATTGATTGCTTGAGCATGAACCAGTTTACCTTGGACTATCATGGAATCGTCCCGCATCATTCGTCCACCGTGAGTGAGGCGGCCCGAACTAGTTGCTCCTTTTCCTGGATTTGATCAAATAGCATGATTTGGCAGCCAGGTGGTTGGGCCCTTTCCCTTGCAGCAGGCCTCTCAGGGGTAGAGGAGAGCTTTGGTGGGCTTTGCCGAATCCCCAAGGGTTGGCTAATATGATGGATGAAAGATCCTTTCTGTCGAGGTGAGGCCAGGGAAGTCCCATGGAAAGAATGACTCCCATGTTCCAGCAGTATTTGGAGATAAAGGAGAAGCACAAAGATGCCATTGTCTTTTACCGCATGGGAGATTTCTATGAGATGTTCTTCGAAGATGCAGAGCTGGCCTCCAGGATCCTGGAGATAGCCCTGACCAGTAGGGACCGGGACAAGGACTCCGGGGTGCCCATGTGCGGAGTGCCTTACCACTCGGCTGCTTCATACATAGCCAGGCTGGTGCAGCAGGGACATAAGGTGGCCATATGCGAGCAAATGGAAGATCCCAGCCAGGCAAAGGGGTTGGTCAGGAGACAGGTGGTGCGGGTGGTCACCCCAGGGCTGGTGGTGGATCCCGACGCTCTGGTATCCCAGGAGAACAACCATCTCATGGGAGTTTACCCCCAAGAAGATGCTTATGGAGTGGCGGTTCTGGATGTCTCCACAGGGGAGTTTAGGGTCACCGAGTTGTCAGGCGAAAAGACGCTCCTGTCAGAAGGGGAGAGGATAAGGCCGAGGGAACTGTTGCTACCACAAGGATGTGAGGGGAGCGAGGAGCTGGCCTTATGTCTGCGCACATGGAACCCTGTTCTTGTCACTTACCGGACCCCAAGTGAGTTTTCCAAAGAGAGGGCCATTTCCTTGCTTTGTTCTCACTTTAAGGTTCAGTCCCTGGAGGGCTTTGGTTGTGGTGGCATGAATGCAGGCATAGTGGCTGCCGGGGCGGTGCTTTCCTATGCCATGGAAACCCAGGGGGAGCAACTTCCCCATGTGAGAAACCTGAAACCATACATCCTGACTGAGCACATGGTGCTGGATGAGTGGACCAGGAGGAATCTGGAACTCTTCGAGAACCTCCAAGACCGCTCGCGAAAGAACACCTTGCTCCATGTGCTGGAGCGAACCATGACCCCCATGGGAGCCAGAGCCCTCAGAAGATGGCTGGCCTATCCTTTGACGGATCTGGAAAGAATAGAGCAAAGGCTGGACTCTGTGGAGGAGCTTTTTAAGGGAAACGGGCTCAGGGAGAAATTACGCAAGGCTTTGGGGCAGATACAGGACCTGGAAAGGCTTGCGGCTAGGATCTCTCTGGGTGTGGCCAATGCCAGGGACTTGGTTTGTCTCAAGGACTCTCTCAAGGCTCTTCCAACTTTGAAGGAAACCCTCGAGGGCACCAAAAGCTCCATCTTGTCTGAAATCCAGCAGTGCTTAGACCCCCTGGAGGACGTGGTGCAGTGGGTGGAGCGCACCCTGGTAGAGAATCCTCCCCTCTCATTTAAGGAAGGGGGTCTGATCAGGCAGGGCGTTCACCCAGAGCTGGACGAATGGATGAGAATAGGCAGAGACAACAAGCAATACATAGCCGCCATGGAGGAGAGGGAGAGACTCAAGACCGGCATATCGGGTCTGCGCATAGGTTACAACAGAGTCTTCGGATACTACCTGGAGGTGAGCAGGTCTCAGACCAGGCTAGTGCCGCCTGATTACATCCGCAAACAGACCCTGGTCAATGCCGAGCGGTACATCAACGAAGAGTTGAAACAGTATGAACTCAAGGTGCTGGAGGCAGAGCAGAGAAGGGCGGCCCTGGAGCAGCAAATTTTCGAGGAGCTCAGGGAGCGGGTGGCAGGCCAGGTGGAAAGGATACAGCAGGCTGCCCAACAAGTGGCCCAGCTGGATTGTCTGGCCAGCCTGGCACAGGTGGCAGTGGAAAACCGCTATGTGAGACCTCGGCTGGACAAGGGCAATGGCCTTAGGATCCGCGACGGGCGTCACCCGGTCTTGGAAAGCATCTCCATGGGTGAGAGATTTGTGCCCAATGATCTCGAGCTGGACGGGACCTCCACCCGCATGATCGTGCTCACAGGGCCCAACATGGCTGGCAAGTCAACCTACTTGAGACAGGTGGCTCTCATAGTGCTCATGGCTCAGGCCGGCTCTTTTGTGCCTGCTTCGGAGGCCTCCATAGGGCTTGTGGACAGGATATTTACCAGGGTGGGAGCCAGCGACAACCTTGCCAGGGGTCAGTCCACTTTCATGGTGGAAATGACCGAGACAGCCCAGATCCTCCATAATGCCACTGCCCGAAGCCTCATAATCCTGGATGAAGTGGGCAGGGGAACCGGCACCAGGGACGGGCTTTCCATAGCTTGGGCCGTTGCTGAGTACATCTTGGAAAACCCCCAGTTGAGATCCAGGACTCTTTTTGCCACCCACTATCACGAACTGACAGAGCTGGCCCTCACCAAGGAAGGAGTGCGCAACGTTCACATGGCAGTCAAAGAATGGAATGACCGTGTAATATTCCTTCGCAGGGTGGTGGAAGGGGGAACCAACCGCTCCTATGGCATCCAGGTGGCAAGGCTGGCAGGTCTACCTCCGCAGGTATTGGAAAGGGCCAAGGAGATCCTGTCCAACCTGGAAAAAGAGGAACTGGATGAGCTGGGCCGTCCCAGATTGGCCAGGACTCGTAGCAGGTCAAGGTCTTCAAGGGTGGATCCCAGGCAGATAAGCCTCTTCGGGGCACATATCAGTGAAGATGGCCGCATAAAAGAGGAACTCCGCAAGCTGGATTTGGACACCCTCACCCCCCTTGAGGCCCTAAACCTGCTCCACAGGTGGAAAAGGACTCTTCAGTGATGGATAGAAGTAAGCCCGTGGAAAATCGGACAAACACCATGGAGTTGATGGTGGATGGTTTTCTAAACCATCTGGCCCTGGAGAGGGGTTTCTCTAGTAACACCCTGGAGGCATACAGCCGTGATCTGCTAAGATTCCTGGAGCATGTTGAAAAGGCAGGCATTACGGGATGGGATCAGCTCAAGCCCACCCACGTTCAACTTTACCTTGCCTGGCTCCACGAAAAGGGCCTCGGCCCGAGAAGCACTGCCAGGAGCCTTGCTGCCCTGAGGTCTTTCTTCAAATACCTGGTGAGGGAGAAGCTCCTGGTCTCAAACCCTACCACACCGGTCTCTTCCCCCAGACTGGGCCGTCCTTTGCCCAAGGCCATGAGCCGTGAGGAGGTGGAAAGGCTCATGGCTGCGGTGCAGGGAAAGGCTCCCCTCAAGTTGAGAGATCAGGCCATATTGGAGCTTCTCTACGGCGCAGGAATACGCATAGGCGAGCTGGTGGGGCTGGATATTCCCCAGGTAAGCTTGGTCACGGGAACCCTGGTGGTGCGGGGAAAGGGGGAGAAGGAAAGAGTGGTGCCCCTCGGGGAATATGCCATGGAGGCCATCAAGGTGTACCTGGAGAGAGGCAGGCCCGAGCTTTGCAAGTCCCGATCCTCGCAAGCTCTTTTCGTAAACTCTGGGGGTAAACGCATCAGTAGACAGGGAGTATGGAAAATGCTCAAAGCTTGTGCCAAGAAGGCCGGGATCCCCAGGGCGGTTAGCCCTCACATGCTTCGGCATTCCTTTGCCACCCATCTGCTGGAGGGGGGGGCAGATCTGAGGGCCATTCAGGAGTTACTAGGTCATTCGGACATCTCCACCACCCAGATCTATACCCATGTGGCCAGGGCCAGACTCAAGGAGATTCACCGGCGCTACCATCCGAGGGGGAGGTAAAGGTGGGGCAAATTCGGGTCATCTCCACGCACATGAATGCCGACTTCGACGGGCTGGCCTCCATGCTGGCGGCCAAAAAACTCTATCCAGATGCACGCCTGGTTTTCCCTGGCGCTCAGGAGAGGAGCCTGAGGGAGTTTTTCGTGCAATCCACCTTTTACTTGTTTGAGGTGGACCGCATCAAGGACATAGAGCTAGAGGAGGTCTCGACCCTCATACTGGTGGACACCAGACAAAGGAGCCGCATAGGAAAGCTGGCCGAGATTCTGGATCGTCCGGGTGTAAAGGTGATCATATACGATCACCATCCCCCCAGCGAGGATGATATCCATGGAGATGTGGAGGTGATCAAGGAGGTTGGGGCCACTGCCACCATCATGGTGGAACAGCTCAGAAATCGTGGAATCAGGCTGACCCCTGACGAGGCAACTGTGCTGGCCCTGGGCATATACGAGGACACGGGTTCTCTCACCTTTTCCTCCACCAGAGAAGAAGATTTCCAGGCCATGGCCTTCTTGAGGGCTCAGGGGGCTCGCCTGAGCATGATCCCTGATCTCATAACAAGGGAGTTGACCGCAGAGCAGGTTTTCCTTCTCAATGATCTGATCCGCTCAGCCCACAAGGTTAGGGTACATGGGGTGGAAGTGGTGATAGCTTCTGCCTCCTCTGACCACTACGTGGGGGATTTCGCAGTGCTGGTTCACAAGCTGAGGGATATGGAAAACATAGATGTGCTCTTTGGCCTGGCTCGCATGGAGGAGAGGATATACCTGGTGGCCAGAAGCAGGGTGGATGCGGTCAACGTGGGGCGCATAGCCCTGGAATTCGGTGGGGGAGGTCATGCCACCGCAGCCTCTGCCACCATAAGGGACATGAGCCTGGTACAAGCCGAGCAAAAGCTTCTGGCCTTGCTCCAGGAGCATGTGAGGCCCCTGCGCACTGCCCGCCAAATAATGTCTTTCCCGGTCAAGACCATTGGAGCCACCAGATCCATCAAAGATGCAGCAGAGCTGCTCTCCAAGTTCAACATCAACGTGCTGCCGGTTCTGGAGCAAGGGGAACTGGTGGGGCTCATATCCAGAGTGGTTGTACAGAGGGCTTCCTTCCACGGCTTGGAGCATCTGCCAGTCAAGGAATACATGACCTCTGATTTTGAGACAGCCACTCCGGACACCCCGCTAGAGGAGATCCGAAGAATAGTTGTGGAGGATGCTCAAAGGTTCGTGCCCATTTTGGAGGGAGATACACTGGTGGGGTGCATCACCCGCACCGACGTGCTCAGGGATCTGGGCTCCCAGGGGCTGCAGTACAACGGTTATGCCTTCGACCATGTGCAGCGGGACGAAACGGTCAGGAGAAAAAAGGTGCACCAGATGATGCAGGAGAGGCTTCCTGCGCCCATCTTGAACCTGCTGCTGGAATTGGGAAAAGTGGCTGAAGAGATGCGCATGAATTCCTTTGTCGTAGGAGGTTTTGTAAGGGATCTGCTTCTGAGGCAGGAAAACCTGGATGTGGATGTGGTAGTGGAAGGCGACGCAGTGGCCTTTGCCCGCAGTTATGTGGAAAAACATGGGGGCAGATTTCGGTCCCATAGGAAGTTCCAAACTGCCATGTTGATTTTTCCAGATGGCTTCAAGGTGGATGTGGCCACAGCCCGCACGGAATACTATGAGCATCCCGCAGCGCTTCCCAGGGTGGAGCTGAGTTCCATCAAGCTGGACCTGTACAGAAGGGACTTCACCATAAACACCCTTGCCATTCGTTTGAATCCACCCTTTTTCGGAGAGTTGCTGGACTTCTTCGGAGGACAGAGGGACATAAAGGAGCGCATAGTAAGGGTGCTTCACAACCTGAGTTTTGTGGAAGATCCCACCAGAGTTCTCAGGGCGGTGAGGTTTGAGAAACGATTCGGCTTCAGGATAGGGAAACACACCTTGAACTTGATCCAGAATGCTCTAGGACTGGGCATCCTGGAGAAGGTGGAAGGAAGGCGGCTCTGGCATGAGCTTCAGATGATCTTGCAGGAGAAGAGGCCTCTGCCAGCCGTGGAAAGATTGGAGGAGCTAAAGGTCTTGGGGGCAATACATCCCAGACTGGGTTTTCCCGAGTCCAAGCGCACGCTTTTCCAGGAGGTGGAGGGGGCTCTGGCCTGGTACGACCTTCTGGACCTGGAAGAACCGGTCCAGGGGTGGAAGGTTTATTTCCTTGCACTGGTGGACCAGTTAAGCGACAAGGAGCTGGTGGAAGTATTGGACCGCCTGGGTTTCAGCGCCAGAGATGGGGAGGAACTGGCAGCTGGAAAAAAGGCAGCTGACAGGACCCTTAGCAGGATTCATGCGTCCCCGAGGCTCTCTCCCAGCCAGACTTACGAGCTTCTAAAGCCATTTTCCACAGAAACGCTGCTATACATGGTGGCCAAGGGAAGGGACAAGCAGACCAAGAAGAAAATCTCCCGCTTTCTCAGCAAGGACAAGGAGGTCAGGCCCATGCTCAAGGGAGAAGATCTCAAGGCCCTGGGCCTGCAGCCGGGCCCTGTGTTCCGTGAGGCCCTAGACGCCCTCAGGCAAGCCAGACTGGACGGAAGGGTTCACACCCGTCAGGAAGAGGAAGCCCTTATCAAGGAGAGGTTCTTGAGGGGAAAGGCTGCGGCTTCCTGAGATGAGACAGGGAGGTTTACAGCCAAAGCCGCAGGTGGCTCTCAGGGAGGGAGCCCAGGTTTTTTCTTGAATTCGTCCGAGACTGTGTTAATATCTCTTGGGTCTCGATGCTGGGCATAAAGCTTTTCCCAGGGCGTATGAGGCCTTTTCTTTTTCTTGGGATGGCCCGGGTTTTTGAAAAAATCTTCAATCGGTGTTTCATGAAACAATGGATAGCCAGGTTCAAGTCCCAACTTGAGGCCGGGGGGGCATCTCCTCATACCCTCAGGGCCTACATGAAGGATTTGGAGTCTTTCAGAGGTTTCCTGGCCGAGAGGCTGGGCAAGGAACCCCTCTTGGAGGACATCAGCCCAGAACTTGTTCGAATGTACCTGGCCAGGAGGGCCAGGGAACGCCAGCGTTCCACGGTGGCACGGGAACTCACATCTTTGAAGAGCTTCTCCAGGTTCCTGGCAAGAGAAGGGGTGGCAGCCCCAGAGGGAATGCTGGAGATCCCTGCTCCCAAGGTGAAGCAGAGGCTGCCGCAGATTCTTTCGGTGGAAGAGGTCCTGGAGTTGATTCGCACCCCTGACTACAGGACAGCCTTGGGGGTGCGCAACAGGGCCATTCTTGAACTCCTCTATTCTTCTGGGCTCAGGGTCAGCGAGCTGGTGGGATTGAATCTCATGGATGTGCGTTGGGATCTGGGAGTGGTGAGGGTGAGCGGGAAGGGAGGCAAGGAGCGTATTGTTCCTGTGGGGGACCCTGCACTGGAGGCTTTGCGTGTTTACGTGGAAAGACGCAGTGAACTGGCCAGAAGGATCCTGGAGCCCGAGGCCCTGTTCCTCAATCCCAGGGGTGGAAGGCTCACGGCCCGAAGCGTGGCGCGCATGCTGGACAGATACATAACCCGTTGCTCCATGCGAAGGGGTGTCAGCCCTCACAGCCTCAGGCATACCTTTGCCACCCACCTCTTGGATGGGGGGGCTGACCTGAGGGCAATACAGGAGATGCTGGGGCACAGCAGCCTTTCCACAACGCAGAGATACACCAGGGTGAGCATGATGAGATTGATGGAGATCTATGACAAGGTTCACCCCAGGGCCAAGAAACCGCAAGAAGGTGTGGGTTTTGTCCCTAAGAAGGACGACATATGAGACGGCACTCGATGCTATCCACCACTGTACTGGTTGTCAGAAGGGGACCAAAGGTGGCCATGGCTTCAGACGGACAGGTCACCCTGGGACAGACGGTCATAAAACATGGGGCCAGGAAGGTCAGAAGGCTTCATCATGACAGGGTGTTGGCAGGCTTTGCCGGCGGCTCGGCGGATGCTCTCACCCTGTTCGAGCGCTTTGAACAGAAGCTGGAGCAGCACGGAGGGACTCTAACGCGTGCGGCAGTGGAGCTGGCCAAGGACTGGAGAAGTGATAGGATTCTCAGGAGGCTGGAGGCCATGCTGCTGGTGGCCGACAGGGTCTCTTCCCTGATAATCTCGGGCACCGGGGATGTGGTGGAGCCTGACGACGGACTGGCAGCCATAGGTTCCGGTGGGCCCTTTGCTTTGGCTGCGGCCAGGGCCTTGATCCGCCATACTGATCTGGAGCCCAGATCCATAGCCGAGGAGGCTTTGGCCATAGCCTCCCAGATATGCATATTCACCAACAGCAATTTTGTGATAGAGGAGCTTTAGAAAAGGTCATGTTCACCCCCAGGGAGATAGTTTCAGAGCTGGACCGATACATCGTGGGCCAGAGAAACGCCAAGAGAGCCGTGGCCATAGCCCTCAGAAATAGATGGCGCAGGCAGCAGATTCCAGAGGAGCTCAGGGACGAGGTAGCCCCCAAGAACATCCTGATGATCGGGCCCACAGGCGTGGGAAAGACAGAGATAGCCAGGAGGCTGGCCAGGCTGGCTCAGTCTCCCTTCATAAAGGTGGAGGCCTCCAAGTACACGGAGGTGGGCTATGTGGGCAGGGATGTGGAGTCCATGATCAGGGATCTGATGGAACAGGCCGTGAACATGGTGCGCGAGGAGGAGATGCAAAGGGTGAGGGTTCAGGCCGAGCAATTGGCCGAGGAGAGGCTGCTGGACCTGTTGTTACCGGGTGCTCGCAGCGTGGCCAGGGGGCAGCCAAGGAGCCTGCAAGAAGCCTTGGAGGTCTTGCGGCCCCAGCCAGAAGAGCAGACCTCCGGCCCAAGCTCCTCCACCAGGGAGCGTTTGAGGCAGATGCTCAGGGAGGGAAAGCTGGATGAGAGGTTCGTGGAGGTGGAGGTGACAGACAGGGCCGTGCCCGTTATGGGCGTGCTTTCGGCCGGCGGTTTGGAGGATTTGGAGATCCAGCTAAGGGAGATGTTGGGGAACATTTTTCCAGGCAAGACAAAAAAGAGAAACGTAAAGATAAAAGAAGCTCTTGAAATACTGGTCAGAGAAGAAGCCCAGAAGCTGGTGGATATGGACAGAGTGACCGAGCTGGCTCGCCAGAGGGTGGAGACAGGTGGCATAGTGTTCATAGATGAGATAGACAAGATAGCCAGCAAAGGATCCTCGCACGGACCGGATGTCTCCAGAGAGGGTGTCCAAAGGGACATACTCCCCATAGTTGAGGGCACCACGGTGAACACCAAGTATGGATGGGTGCGCACAGACCACATCCTGTTCATAGCAGCCGGGGCCTTTCACATGAGCCGCCCATCGGATTTGATCCCAGAGCTGCAAGGCAGATTCCCCATCAGGGTGGAATTGGAGCCTCTGGGCCGCGAGGAGTTCTACAGGATACTCAAAGAGCCTGAAAACTCCCTTCTCAAACAATACCAGGCCCTCCTTGCAACAGAGGGCATTGATCTACAATTCACCGACGAGGCAGTGGAGGAAATAGCTTTCATAGCGTCCCAGGTCAACGAGAGGGGCCAGAGCATAGGTGCCAGGAGGCTCCACACGGTCATGGAAAAACTCTTGGAGGACATATCCTTCGAGTCCCCAGACATGGAGAAGGGCTCCATCACAGTGGACAGGGAATATGTCAGGAGCCGATTGGGGGATGTGGTCAAGGATGAGGATCTGAGCAGATATATCTTGTGAGCCTGTCAAGGTTTCTCAAGTCAAAGGTTGGAAGCCAAGAGGAAAGGAAGAATTGGTTAGGCTTCAACTCTTGAGTTTCTAGCCTTAGGGAGAGGCAGGGAAGTGATGGGATCTCCTTTGGAAAAAGCCAAGGTCTTGGTGGAGGCGCTTCCTTACATGCAGCGGTTTTTCGGGAAGCGTATGGTGGTGAAACTGGGAGGCCATGCCATGGTGGAAGAACAGCTCAAACGTTCCTTTGCCATGGACGTGATTCTTATGAAGGCCGTGGGACTGCATCCCGTGGTGGTGCACGGCGGAGGGCCTCAAATAGGCGAGACCCTGCGCAGGATGGGCAAGGAATCCAAGTTTTATCAAGGCATGCGCATAACTGATCAGGAAACCATGGATGTGGTGGAGATGGTCCTGGTGGGCAAGGTCAACAAGGAAATAGTGGGTCTCATAAACAGGGAGGGAGGCAAAGCAGTGGGCTTCAGCGGAAAAGACGGGACCCTGATCCTGGCCCGAAAGCTCTTGCTGGATGAGAGCGAACAAGAAGAAAAGCCCTCTGAAATCATAGACCTGGGTCGTGTGGGGGAAGTGGCCTCTGTAAACCCGGAGGTCATACTGGCCTTGGAGAGGGAGCGTTTCATCCCTGTGATAGCTCCGGTGGGGGTTGGGCCCGACGGAGGCTCATACAACATAAATGCGGATCTGGTGGCAGGAGCAGTAGCCGGTAGTCTGGAGGCAGAAAAGCTAATATTGCTTACGGACGTGGAAGGGGTCATGGACGAGGCTGGAAGGCTGGTCTCCACCTTGAGCGCGCGCCAGGCAAGGGAGATGATACGCAAAGGGGTGATCCGAGGTGGTATGATCCCCAAGGTGAACTGCTGTCTGGATGCCCTTGCACGCGGAGTCAAGAAGGCTCACATAGTGGACGGAAGACAGGAGCACGCAGTCTTGCTGGAAATATTCACAGATGTAGGGGTGGGCACAGAGATAGTACCCTAGCCCTCATCTTAGGCCCTAGAGGCTGGGTGGGCTAAGGTGGCGGTATTTTGAAAACAAATTGGCAAGGACCGGAGATTCCAGAGAACTGTTGGCATCATCCCATGTACATGAATCATGGTAGACCGGCTTTGGGAGAAACTTGGAGGCAGGGCCGGGCCACGGGGAAGGTGGCCCTTGGGATTGGCCCAGGGTGGGCCAATAGAGAGGCATCGGAGGGTTTAGATGGGATCATGGCCTGAGAGGGCGGACAGAGTTCTTTTTCAGACCTATGGCAGGTTCCCCCTCACTTTTGTCAAGGGCGAGGGGGCCAGGCTTTGGGACGACACAGGGCGCTGCTTCCTGGATCTGGTGGGAGGGTTGGCCGTGTGTAATGTGGGTCACTGCCATCCCAAGGTGGTGCGGGCCATCCAACAGCAGGCAGCCAGGCTCATTCATGTATCCAATTTCTATTACCATCCCCCCATGGTGGAGCTGGCCGAGCGGCTTGTAGAGCTGAGCTTTGCCCAAAGGGTCTTTTTTTGCAACAGCGGAGCCGAGGCCAATGAAGGGGCCATCAAGCTGGCCCGGAAGGTGGCCAAGGATCGGGGGATGGGGCAGAGGTTCGAGGTGATCACCATGGAGGGCTCCTTCCATGGAAGGACTCTGGCCACTGTCACAGCCACGGCCCAGGAAAAGTATCACAAGGGCTTTGAGCCTCTGGTGGAGGGATTCAAATACGTTCCCTTCGGGGACCTGGAGGCAATAAGAAGAAGTATTTCTTCCAGAACCTGTGCGGTCATGGTGGAGGTGATCCAGGGAGAGGGAGGGGTTAGGCCGGTGCCCCAGGGTTTTCTGGCCGGACTCAGGGAGCTTTGCGACAAAGAAGGGATTCTTCTTATCTTGGACGAAGTGCAGACTGGTGTGGGAAGAACCGGGCAGCTTTTTGCTTACCAAGCAGAGGGAACAAGCCCACATGTAATGACCCTGGCCAAGGGCATTGCGGGGGGGCTGCCCATGGGAGTTTTGTTGGCCGAGGACAATGTGGCAGCATCCTTGACCCCAGGAACTCATGCCAGCACCTTTGGGGGCAATCCCGTGGCTGCTGCGGCCGGCCTGGCTGTGCTTTCCATCCTGGTACAAGACGGACTCCTGGAGCAAATGGCCCCTGTAGCCAAAAGTTTCAGGCAGGGGCTTGAGAAACTGGCTGGAAAGTACCCTGAGCTGATCATGGATGTAAGGGGCAGGGGGCTGATGCTGGGGATGGAGCTCAGATATCCTTGTAGGGCCTTGGTAGAGGTTTGTATGGCCAGGGGAGTGCTCTTGAACTGTACTGTGGAGAGGGTAGTGAGGTTCGTGCCGCCTCTGGTCATCACGCTGGAGGATGTGGAAGAGGCTTTGGAGGTCCTGGATAAGAGCATGCAGGAGGTTTTCGGCTGAGGGAGAAGGCCAGCTTTGTTTTTGTAGGGTCCTGGCCCACACACGTGCTCTGGGAGCTCTTGCTACTGGATGCGGCTGCATGCTTGAGGGCATGCGCAGATGGGGTTCTTTTGGGAGATGTGAAAAAAGCCTCGGATGTTATTCGGCCAGGATGCATCTTCATGCTCGAAGATGCACTACGGCAGCGTTTCAAAAGGGGTGGATAAGAGATTTCAGGCTCAGGATAAAAGAAAGGGCCGGGAGGTCAGGGTGCCGAGACATCTTCTTAGGTTGTGTCAGCTATCGGAGCAAGACTTGGAGAACATTCTTACCCTTGCCAGGGTCATAAAGGACAAGACCAAGCGTGGGGTGCCTCACAGGACACTGGAGGGAAAGGTGCTGGCCATGATCTTCGAAAAGGCCTCCACCCGCACCCGCATTTCATTTGAGGTAGGAATGTACCAGTTGGGAGGCACGGCCCTTTACCTGGAAGCTCACACTACACAGCTGGGCAGGGGAGAGAGCATTGCTGACACCGCACGAGTGCTTAGCCGCTACGTGGACGGTGTCATGATAAGGGCATACTCCCACAGCTCCGTGGAGGAGTTTGCGGCCAGCTCTTCGGTGCCTGTGATAAACGGCCTCACGGACAGGTTTCATCCCTGCCAAATACTAGGGGATCTGCTCACCATTCAGGAAAAACTCGGAGATCCACGCCAGGTCAAGGTGGCCTATGTGGGAGACGGCAACAACGTGGCCAATTCCTGGATAGAGGCCGCCAAGTTACTGGGCTTTGAGCTGGTCTTGGCATGCCCCGAGGGATATGAACCGGATCAGGAACTCATGGCGCAGCCTGGCCCCAATGTGAGGCTGGTTAGGGACCCTAGGGAGGCGGTCAGAGGAGCCAGGGTCATTTACACTGACGTGTGGGTCAGCATGGGGCAGGAGCAACAGGAGCAAGAGAGGAAGAGGGCCTTTGCCGCCTACCAGGTCAACGAGGCGCTTCTGAGCCATGCCGGAACTCAACCCATTGTGATGCACTGTCTTCCGGCACACAGAGGGCTTGAGATCACAGACGGAGTCATGGACGGGCCCAATTCCGTGGTCTTCGACCAGGCAGAGAACCGGCTGCATGTTCAAAAAGCAGTGATGGAGCTGCTCATGGGCGGGCATAGAGCAAGGGGAATGGGTGTCGAGCACTCCTGAGGAAATAAGTGGTTCCCAATGGGGTCTGATGCCTTTGGAATAAACTGGAGGGGGACATGGGAGAGATAAACAAGGTAGTGTTGGCATACTCTGGGGGCCTGGATACATCGGTGATCCTCAAGTGGCTTCTGGAGACATATGGGTGCCAGGTGGTTGCCTTTACTGCCGATATAGGACAGGGTGAGGAGCTGGAGGGGTTGGAAGAGAAGGCCTTGGCAACTGGCGCTGCCAAGCTGGTGGTAAGGGATCTAAAGGAAGAGTTTGCACGTGATTATGTGTTTGCAGCCATAAGGGGTAATGCCGTTTACGAGGGTGGATATCTGCTGGGCACATCCATAGCAAGGCCCATAATCGCCAAATATCAGGTGGAAGTGGCCCACCTAGAAGGTGCTGATGCCGTGGCTCATGGAGCAACAGGCAAAGGCAACGACCAAGTTCGCTTCGAGCTCACTTACATGGCTTTGGACCCAGGTTTGAAGATCATAGCCCCCTGGAGGGATCCACGCTGGAGCTTCAAGTCCAGAAGCGATATGTTGGCCTATGCCCGGCAGCACGGGATCCCGGTGGAGGCCACCCCCGAGAAGCCTTACAGTTGTGACAGAAACCTGATGCACCTGAGCTTTGAGGGTGGTATCCTGGAGGACCCCTGGCTTGAGCCTCAGGAGTCTATGTTCAAACTCACGGTCTCCCCGGAAAGGGCGCCGGATGAGCCTACTTACCTTGAGATAGACTTCAAGGACGGCAATCCGGTTGGGGTGGACGGAGTGGAGATGTCTCCGGGCAGACTTCTGGCACACCTAAATGAGCTGGGTGGCAGAAACGGAATCGGCAGAGTGGACCTGGTGGAGAACCGCTTCGTGGGCATGAAGTCCCGCGGTGTATACGAAACCCCAGGGGGCACCATACTGCACGTGGCTCACAGGGCCATGGAATCCCTGACCATGGACAGGGAGGTCATGCACATCAGGGACTCCTTGGCGCCCAGGTATGCTGAGCTAATTTATTATGGTTTCTGGTTTTCTCCGGAAATGGAGCTTCTCCAACGTACCATGGATCAGGCCCAAAAGGGCGTCACAGGCACAGTAAGACTCAAACTGTACAAAGGCAATTGCATGGTGGTGGGTAGGAAGGCGCCCAAGTCCCTGTACGTGCCGGATCTGGCCACCTTTGAGACAGAGCAGGTTTACAACCAGCAGGATGCCACGGGGTTCATAAGGCTCCAGGGCCTGAGGCTCAGGGTCAGGCATCTGGTAAAAGGGGCAGCTGAAGTCTGAGTTTTCGAGGATCAACACAGTGGAAGGGGCAAGAGGGATCTTCTCAGCATGAATGAGCAGAATTCTTTTCCGGAATTTCTAAGAGCCTTTGGGGCATCCCTGCCATGGGATAGGAGGATGTACAGGCAGGACATAAGAGGCAGCCAGGCTCATTGCAGGATGTTAGCCCGCCAGGGAATCATAAGCCAGGAGGAGGCCCAACTCATATTGAAAGGGCTTCAAGAGATCCTGGAAGAGATGGAGGCCGGAAGCTTTCCCTTCTCCCTGGAATGGGAAGATATCCACATGAATGTGGAGCACAGGCTCATAGAAAAGATAGGGGAGGTGGGGGGAAAGCTTCATACTGCCAGGAGCCGCAATGATCAGGTGGCCCTGGACGAGAGACTCTTTCTGAGGGAAGAGGTGACAGCCATCCAGTTACAACTCCTGGATCTCTTGGAGACCCTGGTGGAGAAGGCTGCCGGCAGCCTCAGAGCCGTAATGCCGGGGTACACCCATCTCCAAAGAGCACAGCCTGTGCTGTTTTCCCATCACATGCTGGCCTACTATGAGATGTTCTTGAGAGACTACAGGCGCATGGAGCAGTGCAGGGAAAGCCTTCTGGAGCTGCCCCTGGGGGCAGGGGCGTTGGCAGGGGTGGATTTCCCCATAGACAGGAAATGGGTGGCCATGGACCTGGGCTTCAAGAGGATTTCCAGAAACAGCATGGACGCGGTGAGCGACAGGGATTACCTTTTGGAATTTCTTGCGGCCTGTAACATACTGGGGGTGCATATGAGCCGGGTGAGCGAGGAGCTGATCCTTTGGAGCTCACAAGAGTTCAACTTCATCAGGCTGGCCGACCCCTTTTGTACAGGCAGCAGCATCATGCCCCAGAAGCGCAATCCCGACTGCGCAGAGCTCATCAGGGCCAAGGCCTGTTCCCTCATGGGGCATCTGGTGGCCATGTTGTCCATTCTGAAGGGCCTTCCCATGGCTTACAACAAGGATCTACAGGAAGATAAGAGGCCCATGCTGGAGAGCTCTGACACGGTGAGGGCATGTCTGCGTGTCTTGGTGCAGATGATAAGAACAATGGAGATAAGGCCCTCCAAGATGGCTGCTGCAACCGAGGAAGGGTATCTTACGGCCACGGACCTGGCAGACTATCTGGTGGCCAAGGGAAGACCTTTTCGCAAGGCCCACGGAATAGTGGCAGAGATCGTGCGTTCTTGCGTGGATAGGGAGATCAATCTGTCCTCCATGGGTTTGGAGGAACTGAGGCGCTTCGATGAGGTGTTTGAGGATGACGTCTATCAGGTTCTGGATCCCAGGGCTTCAGTGGAGAGAAGGCAAAGCCTTGGAGGAACAGCCACGGTGCGGGTCATGGAGGCCATAGAGGAGGCCCGCAGGGAAGTGGGCGAGCTGAGAGCGGCTTGCCAAGGGAGGTCCGCATGAGAGTGGGAAAGGCCGTGTTCATCCTCCTGGCCGCAGTGGGATCCGCTGCTTTGATTTTGTCTTGGGGATGCGGTCTCAAGAGCAAACCCAAGCCTCCTACCCTGGTGATACCAGGGACTCCCACCGGGCTCAGGACAGAGGTGGAAGCCCAGGGGGTGAAGGTAAGCTGTGTTGTGCCGGAGCGCAACACGGATGGATCGGCCCTCACGGATCTGGAAGCCCTGGAAATTCAAAGAGCCGTAGAACTTCCCCAGGAGTGTCCCCATTGCCCGGTCAACTTCATGCAAGTAGGGGAGGTTTCTTATTCTTACAGCCCAGGCGAACCCATGCCCAAAGGAAGGCTGAGCTTTCTGGATCCGGTTGGGAAACCGGGGCTGTACAGGTACAGGGTAGTGGCCAGAAACAGTCAGGGGCAGAGAAGCAAGCCTTCAGCTGCAAGCCAGGTTTACTGGGATGTGCCCCCAGAGAAGGTGGAGGGGTTAAGAGCCGTGGGCCAAGATCAGAGAGTGGAGCTACAGTGGTCCCATGTGACCAAGGCTGTGGACGGCAGTCCCCTTTCCCCGGAGCTGGTAACGTACCAGATCTTCAGGAGCAGGGAGGGAAAAGCTTTTGGCCTGGCCCCCATCAATGCCTCTCCCATTTCCCAGAACTCTTACGTGGACAGTGCGGTTCAAAACCAGGTGGCCTATGTTTACAAAGTGAGGGCGCTTCGCAAAGCAGGGGACAAGATGGTGCCTGGGGCCTTCTCCGAGCCGATGGAGGCCATACCTCAGAGGCTTGCACCCCCCGAAGCTCCCAAAGGTCTGGTTGGTTTTCCCACTTCCCTGGGAGTTCGTTTGGTATGGGAGGGAGGCCCTGGCAAGGGGTTAAGTGGATACAAGGTTTACAGGGCAGCCCGAGCCGAAGGGCCCTGGGCGCTGCTGAGCCAAGAGCTTGTGACTACCCCTTACTTTGATGACAAGGATGCCGAAGCAGGCCGCACTTACTGGTACAGGGTGAGCAGCTTGGATGACAGCACTCCACCCCTGGAAGGGCAGATGTCAGAACCTGTAAGGGTTCATGTGCCCAAAACAGCCCCGCCCACCAGGAAGCCAGGGCCTTGAGGGGAGGAAAGGCCGGCCATGCATCATTTCCAATATGTCTCAGGAGAGCTTCATTGTGAGGGGGTGCCTCTTTCTCGAATAGCCCGAGAGGTGGGCACCCCTGTCTACGTTTACAGCAGTCAAACATTGATTAGGCATTTCAGGGCCTTCGAGGATGCCTTCCAGGGAGTCCCCCACCTGGTTTGCTTTTCGGCCAAGTCCAACAGCAACCTGGCCATCTTGAGCCTTTTCGGAAGGTTGGGCTGTGGAGTAGACATTGTTTCCGGAGGAGAGCTGTACAGAGCCCTTAGGGCCGGGATACCTCCAGAGCGAATAGTGTATTCAGGAGTTGGCAAGACGGACCAGGAAATGGAAGAGGCTCTCAGGGCTTCCATACTCATGTTCAACATAGAATCCTCCCAAGAGCTGGAGGTTCTCCAGGCCAAGGCCGCAGCATTGGGCACAAGGGCTCGCATATCCATAAGGGTAAACCCGGACGTGGATCCCCAGACTCACCCATACATTTCCACGGGGTTAAAGAAGAACAAGTTTGGGATTCAGATGGAGAAGGCCTTGGATGATTACAGAAAGGCCAGCCGCATGTCCCATGTGGAGGTGGTGGGTGTGGACTGCCATATAGGCTCTCAGATAACGAGACTCGAGCCTTTCCTGGATGCCTTGGAGCGCTTGGGAGAGCTGGTGAAAGCCCTGAGAGCAGAGGGCATAGATGTGAGGTATCTGGATGTGGGAGGAGGACTGGGCATAACCTACCAGGAAGAATCCCCTCCCCACCCCACTGAGTATGCCAGGGGAATTCTTAAGATCACCCAAGACTTGGGGTGCACGCTGGTGCTGGAGCCTGGCAGGGTGCTGGTGGGTAATGCAGGGATTCTCCTCACAAGGGTTCTTTATACCAAGGAGGGGGCTTCCAAGAAGTTCGTCATAGTTGATGCGGGGATGAATGATCTGGCCAGGCCAAGCCTTTACGGCTCATATCACAGGATACAGCCGGTGGAGGAAAGCCTTCTTCTGGCCGAGGAGCAGGTGGCGGATATGGTGGGTCCCATCTGCGAATCCACGGATTTCATGGCCCGAGACAGGACAATGCCCTGCTTCAAGAGGGGGGACCTGGTGAGTCTTATGAGCGCGGGGGCATATGGGTTTAGCATGTCCTCCAACTACAATTCTAGGCCGAGGGTGGCCGAGGTGCTGGTAAGAGGAAACCAATACCATGTGATTAGAGCCAGGGAGACATATCAGGATCTGGTGGCCCTGGAGGCGGTCCCCGAGTGGGTCAGGGAGCTGGATGGTCCCAAAGGGTAAGTCTGAACTCAGGCAAGCTGTTGGGGCTTGGGGCCCTGGCCGTGGAAAGAGAATTTTCAGAAGAGTTCAAAAAGCTTGGGAGAAGATCTAATGAGGGAGTTTCCCTTTGTGAAAATGAGTGGGAGCGGTAATGACTTCATCTTTGTGGATCACAGAGACCTGCAATGGGAGGGCTGTGATCTGGCCCAGCTGGCCAGACTTCTGTGCAGGAGGCGTGTTTCTGTGGGGGCCGACGGCTTGGTTCTGATAGTGCCCCCCAAAGATCCAGCCCATGATTTTGCATGGAGGTTTTTCAATGCCGACGGCTCCGAAGCAGAGATGTGCGGAAATGCGGCCCGCTGTGCAGCCAGGTTTGCAAACCTAAAGGGGCTTGTGAGCTCTACTCAGATGCGTTTCGAGACCCTCTCAGGGGTCATAGAAGCCACAGTGGTGGGAGAAGGGGTAAGGGTCCGCATGGGGGATCCCACTGGAGTTAGGCCCCAGGTGAATTTGATTCTACCAGAAGGTGAACTGGAGCTTGTGTGCATCAATACGGGCGTGCCCCATGCCGTGAACTTTGTACAAGACCTTGAAGGGGTGGAAGTGGTGGAACTGGGCAGGTTCATCCGTCATCACCAGGCCTTTGCCCCTGCTGGCACCAACGTGGATTTCGTGCAGGCCATAGACTCCTCTACCATCAAGATGAGAACATATGAAAGGGGAGTGGAGGATGAGACATTGGCCTGCGGCACCGGAGCGGTTGCCTCGGCCTTGGCGGCCCATCTGACGGGCAAGGCCAAGCCCCCGGTGGAGGTCATAACCAGGAGCGGGGGCAGGCTCAAGGTGGATTTCCTAGCCAAGGGGGAAGGTCACTACACCCAGGTTTTCCTGGAAGGGGATGCCAGGGTCATATACGAGGGCTCGGTGAAAAAGGATGCCTTCTTAGTGTGAGGTGCAAGACATGAGTGAGCACTTCGAGACAAAGGCTGCGGCCATAAAGGTGGCCCTGGCAGGAGCTGCGGGCCGGATGGGCCAAAGGCTGGTGCATGCTGTTACCCAGAGCCAGGGCATGGTTCTTACAGGAGCTCTGGAAGCGGCCAATCACCCCTGCCTGGGAAAGGATGTGGGGCTTGTGGCAGGCACAGGGGAGCTAGGGGTTAAGATAAGCCAGGACCTGAGACAGGTTCTTCAGGAGGCTGATGTTCTCATAGATTTTACCCATCATGAGGCTTCCATGGGCCATCTGAGGGAAGCTGTGATGGCCAAGAAGGCTATAGTGATAGGCACCACGGGTTTCAGCAGGCAAGAATGGGATGAAATCCGTTCCATGGGTCCAGGCACAAGATGTCTTGTTTCTCCCAACATGAGCGTGGGGGTCAACGTTGTTCTGGGGATCCTGGCTCAGGCCGCCAGGATTCTGGGACCGGATTATGATGTGGAGATCATAGAAGCTCACCATAGGCAAAAGGCAGATGCCCCCAGCGGCACGGCCCTTCGAATGGCCGAAGTCCTCGCAGAGGCCCTGGGCAGAAACCTGGAGGAGGTCGGGGTCTTTGCCCGCCATGGGCAAATAGGTCCCAGGAGAAGCGCTGAAATAGGCCTCCAGAGCGTGAGGGCCGGGGACATAGTGGGGGAGCACACAGTGATATTCGGGGGTCTGGGGGAGCGTGTGGAAATAGTGCACAGGGCCCACAGCAGGGATAATTTCGCTAGGGGAGCTGTCAGGGCCGCGGCTTGGCTAGTGGGGCAGCCCCCTGGACTATATGACATGCAAGATGTGCTGGGGTTGAGAAAATGAAAAAGTTCGTAAGGTTCCAGCATCAAGGGCAAACAGGCTGGGGAATCCTGGAAGAGGATCTGGTGTTGTGTTTGGAGGGCACTCCTCCTCATGAGACCAGGGAGTCGGGGCAGAGGCTGAAGCTCGAAGAGGTGCGTCTCCTGGCGCCCTGCATGCCTTCAAAGGTTGTAGCTGTGGGGCTGAACTATAGAGACCATGCCGAGGAGACGGGTCATCCCATACCAGAGGAGCCACTTCTTTTCATGAAACCCTCCACAGCGGTGATAGGTCCGGGAGAGAGCATAAGACTCCCTTCAGCCTCACAGAGGGTGGACTATGAGGCTGAACTGGCCGTGGTCTTGGCCAAGCGCACCTATTGCGTGTCAGAAAAAGAAGCCCTGGATCATGTTTGGGGTTATACATGTCTCAATGATGTAACAGCCAGGGACCTCCAAGCCAAAGACGGCCAGTGGACCAGGTCCAAGAGCTTTGACACGTTTTGTCCCTTGGGGCCATGGATAGTGGAAGGCTTGGATCCCACTGAGCTTAGCGTGGAAGGCTGGCTAAACGGAGAGCTAAGACAGCGCTCCAGCACCAGAAACCTGATTTTTCCGGTGCCCAGGCTGGTCTCTTTTGTCTCACACATCATGACCTTGCTGCCGGGAGACGTGATAGCCACAGGAACCCCTTCGGGAATAGGACCGCTTAGAAGTGGTGATCGCTTTCAAGTGCGTATAGAGAAAGTAGGAATTCTGGAAAATCCAGTGGGTTGAGAGAAGATTCGGCCCAGATTCAAAGGGAAGAGTTCCCTGTTAAGGAGAGAGTTTTTGCCATGTGGAGCGACAGAATTGCAGGACGTCTTAAGAAGCTTCCCCCTTACCTCTTTGCTGAGATAGACAAACTCAAGGGAGAACTTCTGGCCAAGGGTGTGGACGTCATAGATCTGGGAGTAGGTGACCCGGATCTGCCCACCCCGGAGCACATAGTGGAGGCCTTGAACAGAGCCGCCAGGGACCCTGCAAACCACCGATATCCCTCTTATTCAGGAATGGGAGATTTCAAGGTATCGGTGGCTCGTTGGTACAAGAAGCGTTTTGGTGTGGAGCTGGATCCGGAATCAGAGGTGGTGTCCCTGATAGGATCCAAAGAGGGCATTGCACACATCCCCCTGGCCTTTGTTGATCCGGGCGAGATCGTGATAGTTCCTGATCCGGGCTATCCGGTCTACCAGGCAGGGACGGTTTTTGCAGAAGGGGTTCCATGGTTTCTGCCCCTGAGAGAACAGAGGGGTTTCCTGCCGGATCTGACCGAAATCCCGCAAGAGGTGGCTTGCAAGGCCAAGATGATCTTCTTGAATTACCCCAACAATCCCACGGGTGCCACGGCAAACCTGGATTTCTTCCGGGCCCTTGTGGACTGGGCCAGACACTACGAGGTGATGGTCTGCCATGACGCGGCCTACACCGAGATATCCTACGACGGGTACAGGGCTCCCAGCATACTGGAGGTGGATGGGGCCAAGGAAGTGGCCATAGAGTTTCACTCTTTGTCCAAGACCTATAACATGACAGGGTGGCGAGTGGGTTTTGCGGTGGGTAACAGGGAATTGGTATCTGGGCTGGGCAGGATAAAAACCAATGTGGACTCGGGCATTTTCCAGGCCGTACAGTGGGCTGGCATGGCTGCCCTGGAGGGTTCACAGTCCTGCGTGGAAGAAAATAATCGAATATATGGGGAGAGAAGAGATGCCCTGATCAGAGGGCTTCGTAAGGCTGGCTTAGAAGTGCAGCCCCCCAAGGCCACATTTTACGTCTGGGCTAAAGTGCCAAAGGGACAGAGTTCCAAGGAGTTCGCCAGTCACCTCTTGTCCGAAGCAGGCATAGTTGCCACTCCGGGGGTGGGCTTTGGTTCCTGGGGAGAAGGTTACATTCGTATGACCCTGTGCGCCCCCCTGGAAAGAATCCAGGAGGCTGTGGAACGTATCTTGAAACTGGGGCCTTGAGAAGCAAAGGGGAAAGGAAGGGCCGGGGCCTCGTGGAAGATGTTTTCATAGGCTTGGGCTCCAACATCCAGGATCCCAGGGCCAGGCTCCAGGAGGCTCTTTCTCTGCTGATCTGCCTGCAGGGTATAGAGCTGGTGAGGGTCTCCTCCATTTACAGGAGCGAGCCCGTGGGCTTGGAGGAGCAACCATGGTTCCTCAATGCAGTGGCTTGGCTGCGCTCTGGGCTGAGGGCAAAGCAGCTCTTGGAGATTTTGCAGGACATAGAAAATCGCATGGGCCGTGTGAGGAGTGTGCCCATGGGTCCTCGGATCATAGATCTGGATCTTCTGCTGGTAGGACAGAGAATCATACAGGATGAAGGGTTGGAGGTTCCTCACCCCAGGATGCATCTCAGGAGATTCGTCCTAGAGCCCCTGGTGGAGATCTGTCCCTGGGTTCGTCACCCGGTGTTTTGGAAAACGGCCCGGGAACTCCTCTCAGAGCTAAAGGACAGCAAAGAGGTGGAGCTTCTAGAGGCGTGGGAGGTGCCAGGGTGCTGATCCGGCTCATTCTCATTGCAGCAGCTATTTACTTGATCTACAGGTTGTTTTGGAAAAAAAAGCCCAAGATGCCCTTTGCAACCCGAAGCCGTGAGTCGGGCCATGAGGAGGTGCTTGTTCAGGATCCATGGTGTAAGAGCTATGTTCCCAAGGGCCAGGCCATAAGTCTCCATCATGCCGGAGAGACCCTTTACTTCTGCAGTCCTGAGTGCAAGGAGCGATTCCTCTCCAAATCAGAATCCCATGAACAAGAAGGCTGAGCAATAAAGAAACCCGGAGGAAGAAATGCAGTTTTTCATTGATACAGCGGACATTGATGAGATAAGAGAGGCCAAGCGTATGGGCATCCTGGACGGTGTTACCACCAATCCTTCCCTGATTGCCAAGACCGGGAGGGACTTTCAAAGTGTTGTGCATGATATCTGTAGAGAGGTGGACGGTCCCATAAGTCTGGAGGTCATCTCCACCCAAGCGGAGGAGATGGTCAAGGAAGCCGAGGGCCTGGCCGGGATCCACAGGAATGTGGTGGTCAAGGTGCCCATAACAGTGGAGGGGATGAAGGCCATGGTGTCCCTGAGCAAGAAGGGCATAAAGACCAACTGCACCTTGGTCTTCTCTCCCATTCAGGCCTTGCTGGCTGCCAAGGCAGGGGCCACTTATGTCAGCCCTTTTGTGGGGCGCCTGGATGACATATCTGAAGATGGCATGGAACTGGTGGAAAAGATAATACAGATTTATGACCAGTACGAAATGGATACTCAGGTGATTGTGGCCAGCGTGCGTAATCCCATGCACGTTCTGAGGGCTGCTCTTCTGGGAGCCGATGTGGTGACTGTGCCTTTCCAGGTGTTGGTGCAGCTGGCAAAGCATCCCCTCACGGACATAGGGCTCAAGAAATTCCTGCAAGATTGGGAAAGGGTTCCCAAGAGATAGCCGATGGCTGTAGAGGCTTTGGCCTCTGGCACATGGGGTGCTGGTTTGGGAAGTGCGGATGAGCCTGGAGGCAGGTGGGATTGGTCAGGTGTGCTGGACGCCCTTTGCGAACCATTGCTGGGTGTTCAGCCCGACGGGAGGATCATATTTTGCAACCGGGCAGCCAGCGAGGCATGGGGTTACGGTGTGGAGGAGATAAAGAAGGTGGGCCTCAGAGGCCTTCTGGCGGATGCAAAAGAAGAAGACTGCACCCGGGGCATTCTAGTGGAGGCAAAGAACAAGGGGCAGTGCCAGGGGGATTTTCTGTTTCAAAGAAAAGACGGGGGCAGATTCTTGGGCTCCATGAGGGCCTGTCTTGTAGAGGGGGAGCCGAGCCTGGTGGTATTGTCTGTGCGGGATCTCACGGAGCAAAGAAGGCTGCAACAGAGATTCCTGGAAACCCAAAAGCTGGGCTACTTGGAAAAGGTGGTGGATGGGCTGGCTCACGAGATCAGAAACCCCATAGTGACTCTGGGGGGGTATGCCAGGAGACTCCAGAAGATGTTGGAGCCAGATCATCCAGGACTGGTCCCATTGAGGATAATGCTCTCGGATGTGGAGAGACTGGAGTCCATGCTCAGGGAGGTGGAGGACTATCTGGATTTCGCACGTTCGCACAGGCTTTCCTTCCGCAAAGTGGACCTGAAGGAAGTGGTGCAGGAGGCCCTGTCATTGGTGCCCGTTCATCAAAACATTCGGGTGGAGCAGAGTTACATGGATGAGGGGCCCTGGATCTTTGGAGACCCGGTGCACCTCAGGGAGCTTTTTCGCCATCTCTTGGACAATGCGGCGGAATCCATGCCCCAGGGAGGCTTACTGAAGATAAGCGTCTCCCAGGAGGGCCCCCATGCCCTGGTGAGGATTCAGGATACCGGAGTGGGCATCCCCGAGAAGTTCCTTCCGCACATTTACAGCCCCTTTTTCACCACCAAGACCAAGGGTGCCGGAGTAGGGCTTGCCAAGGCGCACATGATAGTGGATGAGCATGGGGGGCAAATAGAGGTCCGCAGCGAGGTTGCAAGGGGCACCATTTTTGATGTAATATTCCCCCTTGACCGAAGGCAGACCCCGAGAAAGGTTGCGTGAGGGGCCATGGCAAAGGTTGCGTGGGGAGTTCTTCTGGTAATCGCTTGGATCGCGCCTTCATATGCGGACATCTATCGGTATGTTGACTCCAAAGGGGTCATTCACTTCAGCAATGTCCCCACCAATCCCAATTACCGTCTCTACATGAAGGAGGAAAGAGGGAGCCGGCCTCTTGTCAGTGAAGCCAAACCCATCTCGAGGGCCAGGGTGGACCGTTACGATCCGCTCATTGAGCACACAGCAAGAAGGCATGGGCTGGATCATTCCCTAGTGACGGCCGTAATAAAGGTAGAATCGGACTTCGATCCTGGGGCTGTTTCCTCCAAAGGAGCCAGGGGGCTGATGCAGCTAATGCCGGGCACAGCCAGGGAGCTTGGGGTGAGGGACTCCTTTGACCCTTTGGAGAATGTGGAAGGAGGAGTTCGTTACCTGAGAAATCTTCTGGATTTTTTCAATGGGAACCTGCCTCTGGCCCTGGCCGCGTACAATGCAGGCAGGGAGGCAGTGCTGCAGTACAGGGGAATACCCCCTTACCCCGAGACTCAGCAATATGTGGCCAAGGTCCTGCAATATTATGATCTTTTCCGAAGGGAAGTGGGGCGGGTCTCTTCCTTGTCCAGTAAGGCCAGGGAGATTGACAGCAAGAGGCCTCCGGGCTTATGATGAATTGCCAAGGGCGGGAATAACTCAGTGGTAGAGTGCAACCTTGCCAAGGTTGAAGTCGCGGGTTCAAATCCCGTTTCCCGCTCCAGATAAAAAAATCACAAGGGGTCTTCCCTCGGGATTTGCTCTTTGAGGATCCAGGCGGCATAGCCAAGTGGTAAGGCAGCGGTCTGCAAAACCGCTATTCACCGGTTCGAATCCGGTTGCCGCCTCCAGCCCCCAGCGCCCTTGCCGACTTAAGAAATGGGAGAGTAAAATCAGGATGTTGGGGATTTCTTACCCATTTTTGCTCAAAGCTGATTTGGGTAAATATGCTTACTTTCATTCCCTTCTTGGGAATTCCGGGGGCCTGGCTGGCAGAGCTTGACTGTGGACACAGATACGGGTTACAGGTACTTACATGGGTGTGGTATGGTAAAGGAATGGGACGAGGAGGAAAAGGGCAAGCCCTTCTGCAATGTGAAAAAGAGCCTGATGGCCTGGAGGAGAACATGAGATCTAGATTTCATCACATGCACTTGATATGTAGAGACTTAGAAGGCATGATCCGGTTTTTTACCGAGGTTCTTGGTGCCAGGTTAGCCCTCAGGAGGAAATTTGGCACGGCCGATGGGGCCACCCTGGATTTGGCCGGGGCCACCATCAATCTCAGGGTAGCCAAAGAGGAGGAGACCCTGGAGGAGAGCTCTGCGGCCCGTTATGGTTACGATCATCTGGGAGTGGAGGTGGATGACTTCCAGAAGGCTTACGAAGAGCTAAAAGAGCGAGGCTTTGAGTTTTACACTCCCATTCAGGAATCCCACGGAATCTGCTTTGCTTTTTTCAAGGGGCCGGAGGACATAAGAGTGGAACTGGTCCAGAAGCTTAGCTAGCCTGGGCTCAGGCCGGGTTGGAGAAATAGGCAATCTTGGCTTTTCCAAAATGGAATGGGGGCCGCAAGCCAGATCCCCTCACGGCCCCCTTTGGCTTAGAGATCAAAGGTTCCTGCCTTCAGTGATCAAGAATGAGGGTTCTGCAATCCAAGGCGGTCAGAGAATCGTAATCTATTCTTGGCTGGAAACCTGCGCTAGAAACGGCCCAATAGAGTCCCCCCGTTCCTGTGTGGGTTGTTACGTTCCATCTCGCCTCAAAGAAGTAAATAGCACTGGTATCGTTGCCGTTGTCATAAACGCAATTCACGGCAAAATGAAAAATGTCTCCGTTCATGTGTCCTGTGCCTGTGCAGGGGAGACTGACTAAACTTGCACTTGGGTTAGACCATTCACCGTTGACCGAGTAGAACTTGGTGTTACCGCTAGCGAGGGGAGCTATGGCCCCTGTGGCCTTGGTCACCAGGACCATATGAAGTCCTGAAGACCATTGAATGCAAAGGACCTTAGGAGGCTTGGGGCCTGCCATGGCACTACCCTGCAAGAGGATCACCGTAACCAATATCACCGCCAAAACCCATCCTCGTTTCATGTCTCACCTCCTTGGTGGTCTTGGGCATGGCGAGTCTCTGTGGTCCACGGTTTCACCCTTGGGGAAAAATCTGGAGGGAGGCTGCCATACCTAAGCCCAGCTTATACAGGAACAGTTCTCAAATGTCCACAAAAAACAATCTATTTTTTTGTGTGTGGAGGCTATTTAACTGAATCAGCCATCTTGGGATGTCACTATGATCCTGTCTTGTCGATCATAGAAGAGGTAATCCCAGGCCCAGTTGATGAGAACCATGATGCGGTTTCTGAAACCCACTATGCTCAGCAGATGCACCAGCAGCCAAACCACCCAGGCCGGGAAGCCCTTTAATTCAAGGCCGTGTATTTTGGCCACTGCTGCATTCTTTCCTATGGTGGCCAGGAGCCCAGGGTCCCGGTATCGGAAGGGTAGGGGTTCTTGGCCTCCGAGCTGCCTCATGATGTTCATTGCGGCCATTTCCCCCATCTGTATGGCCACTGGAGCCATCATGGGCAAACACTTGCCGCCTGACTCCAGATGCACTCCATCTCCAATGGCATATACCTCGGGGTAGCCCGGGACTTGTAAGGTTGCCTCAACCAGGAGTCTTCCTTGAGGGGAAGTCTTGACCCCCAATTCCTGGAGGAGACTTCTGCCTCTTACCCCGGCTGCCCATATCAGAGTGTTGCAGGCCATTGACTCCGAGCCAGATAGTTTCAGGAATTCTCCGTCAAATTGTTCCACAGAGGTGGATAGTCTGATCTCGACTCCCTTCTTCTTAAGTATTCTTACTGCAGCCTGTCTGAGAGCAGGGGGAAAGCCTCCAAGCACGCAGTCCGAGGCCTCGACTAGCATCACCCTGAAATCCTCAGGATTCATGCTGGGATAATCTCTTCTCTGAACTACCCTGACCAGCTCCGAGAGAGCTCCTGCCATCTCCACTCCAGTAGGACCAGCACCTGCCACCGCCAGTGTGAGAAGAGCTTTGCGGGCAACCAGGTCCTCAGTAGTGCTGGCTTTTTCAAAGCAGCGCAGCACGTGATTGCGAATGCGGATGGCATCCATAAGGGTTTTTAGAGGCAAGGCATGAGATTTTAAGCCTGGAATCTCTGGAAACCAGGTCTGGGCACCCAGGGCCAGTATCAGGTAATCGTAGCTTATAGATCCTGCTGTGGTAGTGAGTTTCCTAGATGCCAGGTCCAAGGACCTCACTCTGGCCATGAGGAATTGCAGGTTCTTCTGCCTGCCTACGATGGATCTTATGGGTTTGGCCACCTGCTCTGGCTCCAGGGCTGAGGTGGCCACTTGGTAAAGGAGAGGTTGAAAGAGGTGGTAATTGTTCTGATCCAGGAGAATTACCCTTGCATCCGCACGGGCCAGTACTCTTACAGCCCTGAGCCCCCCGAATCCAGCACCCACAACTACAATGGAATTCTGCCCCTTTGCCATCACCACACCCTTAATTGATTTTACAGCTCTGAGGGACTTGGGCCAGCACCAGCTTTGCCACGGCGGTTCTCAGTGGGAAGCATGTCATAATACCAACGGGATATCTTCTCAGGGCTTGCCCCGAAAAAGTATCCAAAAAATACAAACTTGTTGATGAGGATCCGCTTGAGAGTTCCGTCCCTTTGGTAGCGCCTGGGAGAAGTTCTCACAAAGGAGGGAAGAATAACTATGCGGCCTTTTTGTCTCAGCTTTCTCACCATCTCCAGGTCTTCCATGAGAGGTATATCGGGAAATCCGCCAATATCTTCAAAGCTCTGCCTTTTCAAGAAAATAGCCTGGTCTCCAAAGGGCATCTGAAGCCAGCGGGAGCGCCAGTTGGCAGTGCATTCCACACACCTAAGAAGAAATCCCCTTTCGCCCAGGAAGCGCAGACTGAAGGCCCCTGCTGCCACACCGGCTTTGGAAAGAGCATGGAGCACCCCGTCCTGGAAGCCCCGAGGCAAGATGGTGTCTGCGTGAAGAAAAAGCAGAATATCACCTTTGGCCGTTGCAGCCCCTGCGTTCATCTGCCTGGCCCTGCCTGGGGGAGATACTGTCACCCTTGCCCCGCTGGAGCCAGCCAGCAAAACCGTACTGTCAGTGCTGCCACCATCGGCCACAATCAATTCAACACCCTTTTTCCCCTCAGCAGATCTGAGGGTCTGGAGTATGTTTTCCCCCTCGTTCAAACTGGGCACAATCACTGAAATCAAAGGCACAGATGACAGGCTCATTTCAGAAACAGTGTTGCCGCGGGAAGATCTTCCGGCGTGTCAACATCCTGCAATTTCTCCAGAATTCTGGGCCCAAATCTTTCTATCTTTTCAATGGTTCTTGAAAACACATTCCCGGAGCCCCAAGGGATACCTGAAAAGAGATCAGGGGCTCCTGCTTTGAGGCCTATGAGGTAATATCCTCCGTCCATGGCCGGTCCCAGTACCACCTGGTAAATCTCAAGGGCATCCAAGGCTTCCCGCAGAATAAATGGGGTAAGGCCCGGCACATCGCTTCCCACCAGTACCACTGAGCAGGCTCCACTCTGAAAAGCCTCATTGAAGGCCCTCCTCATTCTTTCTCCCAGGTCCCGGCCCTTTTGCTTGTGGTATGTGATCCCCTCACCCAGCCATTTTCGCATTGCTTCTTGAGAGCCACCATGGAAATGTACTTGGACGAATGAGTTCCAGGCATGGGCCGCTTCTCTTGCACAGCCAACAACATGTTCGGTAAGTCTTCTTTGCAGCAAGGCTGCCCCTTGGGGGCCCAGTTGGGGAATCAGTCGAGTCTTGACTCTGCCAGGCTCAGGATATCTTGTGAAAACCACTATTGCCTTTTCCAATGTTAATCCCCAGGCCCGAACTCAGGCCACAATGGCTCCCCCTCATGTGAAGCCTGAGCCTGCGGTGCAGGCATAGCAATGGTCTCCCACTACAATAGGGCTTCCAGGCTCGGGGAACCCCTCCATCTCCGATATGTGACGCTTCATCCCTCCCATGGGAAGAGCCACGCAAAGATTGAAGTCGCAATCAAAAAGGTATCCTTCCCAAGAGATGGACACCAGGGATCTACACATTAGACCTTCCAGGGTGAGAGGATTAAAGGCTGACTGGAGCCTTTGCATGTACCCTTGGAAATTCCCGGTGCTTATCAACCACATTCTAAAGCGGCCCAGGGGCACATTGGCAAAGGTGTAAAGCCTGTTAAAATGAATTCCCCACCTTCGCTGGAGCTCCTTCCTGAATCTTTCCTGAGCCTTTTGCTGAGCCGGCGGCAGGAAAGCCCCAGCAGGGTTTGATACCAGATCCAACTCAAGCTCTGAGCCCGGAATGCCGTACCCCGCCATGTTCAAGACACGGAGCATCTCTAGGCTCTTTCCCATAACACCGATCCCGCGCTGAGCCTCCAGCTGCGCAGGGTTAGGGGAGGGGAAAGAGGCTACCAGAACCACTCTCTTTTTGCGAAAAAGCTCCAGGAGTTCTTCCGTCCCGGCCTCAGCCAAAGCCGTCAGGTTTGTTCTAATCATGAGCCTGGGCACCCAAGGGCTCAGAGATTCAACCAGATAAGAGAGATGCGGGTTAAGTTCAGGAGCCCCTCCTGTGATGTCCACGACTTGGGGAGCACATGTACGGGCAAATCGCAAGAGCTCTTCCATGGTCTCTAGGTCCATGGTCTCGGTCCTGTGAGGGCCAGCATCTAGGTGGCAGTGGCGACATAGCTGGTTGCACATGGGACCAAGATTCACCTGCAAGGTGGTGCCTGTGGCCCTCAAAAGAGTCTTGCCCAGCCTGGCCAGCTTTTTTCTGAAAGGCTCTACACCGGATTCTGCCTTGGCGGGCTCTGCAGTACAGCCATAGACTGCCCAAGAGGACTCCATTCCAAACTCCTTTCCATCCCAGCCCAAAGATCCTTCCTACTTAAACAATCTATCTCTGACTTGCCGGCAAGCTCAAGGCCGCTTTCCCCCAGAATCAAAATGCCCGGCTCTTATCTTTGTCACATGGAGAGTTTGGCCGCGATTCTGCGCATCTGTATCCCATGGATCAGGGAAGCTCCTCCTCTGATGGCGCAGGCCACATGGACAGCCTCGGTCATTTCCTCCAGATTTGAGCCTTTTTCCAGACAGGCCCTGGTGTACGCATCAATGCAGTAAGGACACTGTACTGCGTGGGCCACGGCCAGAGCGATCAGGGCCTTCTCCCGTTCGCTCAAGGCCCCCTCAGAGAACACCGCCCCGTAGTAATCGAAGAACTTCCTTGCCAGTTCAGATGCCTCTCCGCCGATTTCTTGAAACCTGTTTAGGTCCTCAGGCGAATAATAGTCAGCCATCACATCCTCCCTATTCTTCGTCTCCTTGACCAATCTGGATGGACATACTGTCAAACACAGAGGGCAAGACACAAGGTTGCAATGTTCTTTGAGAGCCAGTACCTTGGGCATCCTCCCAGGGTCAGGTCTCCAATTTCCCCCAAGGGGCCCGGACCAAAACCCCATATACTTTTCCTGCCTAACCCTCAGGGCCAAGCCGTTCCCAATAAGTCTACCGGGTTCGGCTGCAAGTTATTTCCTGCCCGAGGCCCTGGCCACGGTCTGTATTAGGGCTTGGGCATGGGAACTGGACACAGATCTTTTCACCAAGATGTCGGTGGGCTTGACGGAGCGACCATAATAGGCGCTGTTCCAGTCTCCTCTTGTGACCACCACCGCACCTTCCAGGGAAATGCCTCCATAAAGCCCCTTGGACTTGGAAAAGGTTATGATATCGGCGCTGAGATTGGCAGTAGAAGCGTCTGCTCCACCTCCCACGGGGCCTATTGCCACTCCAATATCCACTCCCAGTTTCACACTGTCTGAAAGAAGAGCAGTGACCCCTCTTTGGGTCATGACCAGTAGAACCACCTCCGAGGCCTCCCCCCCAATCTGGAGCCCAAAGCTTCCCTCCCCCAGGGTATGAAATGTAGGCCCACACCATTTACCCTCCTGGTCCTTGGCCAGGAAAACACCGCTGCCACCAGAGGCGCCGAATATGAAAGCTCCTTTGAGCACCTGCGGAGCTATGAGAACTCCCTGGGCTTTTTTCAGGAGAGCCCTGAATGAACCCATTTCTCCAGCAGCCATGAACCTCTCGAAGGTCAACTTGGCCCTTTCCACAATTTGCCTGGCTTCCGCTCTGTCCTCAGCAAAGAGCGGGGAACCGAGAGGGCAAAGACAAAAAGCCATGCAGACGGCGGCCAACCAAAGCCATTTGCACCGAGCTGTGAAGATATTCCTGCTTTTGTTCGTGTCTGAGATCAGGATCATGGCCCACTGTCTCCTTTCTGCCCCGCAACAAGGGCTCCAACCTTTTTCTCAATGATCATTTTCACAGCCAGACCCGGTGCCTTGAGTCCAGGTGCTATCCTGTATCGGGCCTCCAAGTGATTATGTATTGCAAACTACCTTGAGATGGCAACAACTGTGCTTTTTCCTTTACCCATTTTCCTTTGAGTCCCAGCTGCACCCAAGCCAGCTCGAAGTGGCACATGGCAATACCCATGTCCACCCTCTGGAGGTCCGCAAGTCCCAGGAGCCTGAAAAGGAGACTTCCCTTTCCGTACCCCTTGCTTCTTTGAAGATAAAAAAGAAAATCCCGCCCGATTCTCACTATCCGCCAGGGCTGCTTGTTGGATGCAGAAGGAGCCCACCTCACACACTCTAATACTTTTCCCAGCGGCTCTTCTGGATGGAGCCTCAGGGGCTTCTCAAAACTTTCTTGAAAAAAGAGCTTTTCTGCCGGGAAACGCTGTGTTGCCCCAACTCTTCGACGAAGCTGCCCCCGTATGGGATCCTCCTTGTGCTTGTAACCCAAGGCTACCACCGCAGGCATGCTCTCGCCAGCCCTGAGTCCCACCTTCCTGGCAAAACTGCTCTTGGTGAAAGTCCCGCCCAACCAGCAGGTCCCAAGGCCCAAGCCGGTGGCGTAAAGAACTGCTTCTTCCATGACATAGCCGTAATCCTCCATGTCGTTGGGAGAACTCCCCACGCTTCCTGCCATGAAGGCTGTGGCACCCCTTATGAACCCGTAGGTTCCCAGACCCTTGAGAACTCCCTGATCCTCTTGTGCTTGGGCCAACAAAACAAGGCGAGTAGGGCTGCCCAAGGGACCGCGTGCCTTGGCGCTCAGAAATTCTCCAAGACTCAGGCGCTCCTTTTCCCGAAGAGGCTCACCCGTGTACCTTCTACAGGAATACCGCTCAGTTATGATCTGGATGATATCTTGTTGCAATTTCCGACTCCCCAGCTCCTGGAATTCTTTCAAGAAAAGCTCCTTGACAGTAGGTCTTCTGCCAGGAAAGTATACGATCCTTTCATTCCTGCCTTAGCCCTTCTGGGCTGCTGGCCTCACAGCATGTCCTCCAAACTCCCGCCTAAGGGCGGCCAGGATCTTGTCAGCAAAGGAGTCTTGCTGCCTGGAGCGGAATCTCTGGAAGAGGGACGCCGCTATGACAGGAGCAGGCACACCTAGTTCCACTGCTTCCTGAACCGTCCAGCGGCCCTCCCCGGAGTCCTCCACATAGCCACGTATTCCTGAGAGCCTGGGATCCCCTCGAAATGCGGACTCCAGTAGTTCTAGCAGCCATGAGCGCACCACACTGCCTTGGTTCCATAGAGCCGCAACCTGCGCATGATCCAGGCAATCTTTGTATGGAGAGGACTCCAGCAGGGCAAAGCCCTCTGCATAGGCCTGCATCATGCCGTACTCGATTCCATTGTGTACCATCTTGACAAAATGCCCGGCTCCTGTAGGGCCGCAGTAAAGATAGCCATTTTCCGCGGCGAGAGTCTCCAGGATGGGGATGAGCTTTTGGTAGACTTCTTTTTTCCCTCCCATCATTATGCAGTAACCCCTTTCCAACCCCCAGATGCCTCCGCTTACCCCGGCATCCAAGTACTCTATCCCCTTGGGCGATAAAATCTGGGCACGGCGAAGATCGTCCCTGTAGAAGCTGTTACCCCCTTCCACCAGGATGTCTCCGGGAGAAAGGAGCTCCCCCAGCTCCATTATGTGCTGGTCCACTGTCTCGCCAGCAGGCAGCATCAGCCAGACGAGCCGGGGCAAAGGTAGTTTCTCCACCAACTCCCCAAGGGAGTATGCCCCAAGCGCACCTTCAGCAACGATCTCTCTTGTCTTCTCGGGGCTGCGATTGTAAGCAACAACTCCATGACCTCCCCGAAGAAGTCTTTTGGCCATATTCATCCCCATCCTTCCCAAACCCACCATGCCCAGGTCCATGAGACACCTCCCCAGTTGGTAATTCTGTGCAAGCAAAGCAAGAAGGCCGAGCCATCTCTTCAGCTCGAGTATACCTTTGCTTGCGACTCTTGCTCCACCCTGAAAGTGCAAAAAAATGTGCCATGGGAGAGCTAAAATAAGTAGTAAAGATATCCCGAAGGACAGGCGATGTCATGGGAGCGCTAAGGCTTCTAATTATCAGTTTCATCTTGATGAGAAACTCTACGATGCTATTTTCCGCATCTGCTGCTCCCAAGGCAGAGCTTTGGCACAGGTGGCAAGCAGCCGATCCATGGGGCACCACCCGGGTTGATCACGGCCCTTGGCAGGCGTTCCTCAAAAATTACCTGGTGACCGACGACCCTTCCGGAGTAAATAAGATCAGGTATTCCTATGTCACCCCTCAAGACAAGACCCTCTTAGAACATTATTTGAAAGAGCTCCAGGCAGTTCGGGTCTCAGAGCTTAAGCGCGAGGAGCAGAAGCCTTACTGGATCAACCTGTACAATGCCCTGATAGTGAAGGTGGTGCTGGATCATTACCCGGTGGAAAGCATACAGGATATCAATATCTCTCCAGGCCTCTTAAGTAGGGGGCCTTGGGGAGCCAAGCTTCTCAAGATCCAGGGCGAGGGAGTCTCTCTAAACGACATAGAGCACCGGATATTGAGACCAATTTGGAAGGACAATCGAGTGCATTATGCCCTCAACTGCGCAAGCCTAAGCTGTCCCAACCTGCAACCCGAGGCCTATACCGCTGAAAATATGGAAGAACTCCTGGAAAGAGGTGTCAGAGACTACGTGAACCACCCAAGAGGAGTCCGTTTTGAAAAGGCAGGCCTGGTGCTCTCATCCATCTACGACTGGTATGGAGTTGATTTCGGCGGTAGGACAGGGATCATCCAACACCTGCTCAGATATGTCGGGGGGGCCTTGGCAAAGGAGCTGGCCGGTTTTCAGGGAAAGATCAGATATGAATATGACTGGAGGCTTAACGACTGGCCATAGCCTTGAAAACACACCAGATGATCCAGTGAGATCTGATGGTATTATGAGGCAATGGTCTTTGAAGCAAAAGCTGGGTGATAGTGGAGAAAGGGATGAAAAGGCTTGATCTGATGGATAAGGACTCCACATGAGAAATGTCAGGCTCAACAAGAAGCTTGCCTTCAGGTTAGGAGTTGCTGCGGGGATTCTAGGCGGCCTGGTGTTCTTCAGGTTATTGAATCTGGGCGATTACCTGAGTCTGGATTACATAAGGGCTTCAGAGGAGAGGTTCAGGATCCTCTATGAGGAGAACCGGATCCTGGTCATAGCTGCCTATATGTTCGTATATGTGATTTCCACCTCTTTATCTCTTCCCGGGGCCACGGTTCTTACCCTTGCAGGGGGAGCCCTTTTCGGTTTCTGGGCTGGTGTGTTGATAGTGTCTTTTGCCAGCACATTGGGGGCCACACTGGCCTGTATTGTGTCAAGGTTTCTCCTTAGGGACTGGGTTCAGGGAAAGTTTGGGGATCGTTTGAGGGCAGTAAACGAGGGCCTAGCCAGGGAAGGTGCTTTTTATCTTTTTACCATGCGTCTTATTGCCCTTTTTCCTTTCTGGGTCATCAATATGGTCATGGGAGTCACCAAGATTCCTCTTTGGACCTTCTATTGGGTATCTCAGGTAGGGATGCTTCCGGGCACAGCATTATATGTAAATGCAGGCAAAGAATTGGCCAAGATAGATTCTGTCTCGGGCATTCTATCACCCAGTCTCATCATTTCCTTTGCAATCCTTGGACTTTTCCCTTTGGGGGTCAAAAAACTGATAAGCATTTACAGAGCCAGGGCCCCCAGGCCTTTATAGATTCCATGGCCCAAGGTTGCCTGGTGCCCGGATGCAAGAACATGCAGGTGACGGCCACACGGTTTTCCCAATGGAGGTTCTTGCAGGCTGCCAGCCATTACAGCTCTCCAAGATTGGTGACGTGGGAGCTGCATACCACCTGGTATGTTTAGCCATTTCCAGGCCTGGACCTGGGAGGTAACCAACAGGAGGAATCAGGCTGCGTTGGAGCAGGAATCGGTTCATCTCAGGATATGGTGAAGTGTACCTGATTAATTCACCAGTCGTGAATAATACGGACTAGTTCAGATCCCAATCATAGTGCTGAAACCTTACAGGCAGGCTGGTTCTGTGCCTTGCTATGGCCTCTCGGGCTTGTCCAGGGTCCAGGTACTTGAGAAGCAGATCCATTATGCCAGACATGCCACCAAAATCCCACTTGTACCACCGGAAGATCTGGGAGAGCTCCAGGACTCCTGATTCGGGCAAGAACTTTACCCCTGGTCCGTTTATGAAGCTTGCTGTCGCAAGATCCAGCTGGAAATCTACTCGTTGAGCCTCATAAAAACCCACGGGAGGACAGGACCTGGCACCGCACACCATGGCGAAGTGAATCCTGGGATCCAAGGGTTCCACACAGAAAGCGATTCTTGGATCCCTTTTCCGAAATGGTCTTAGAATCCCATAAGGCGCTCTGCTGTTGCCCCTCAAAATACCGTGCTCCATCTCATGAAGGGAAAAAACGTAACCTCCTATCCGATATGCCACCCGTTTAAAGAAGAGGCGAACTTCCCTGACCGAGCGTTTAACCCCCAAGCTCACCACTCCATGGATCACCGCGGCGTTGTAAACATTTATCCAAAAGGCCAGGCGCTGAGCTCTATCCCTTAGAGACTCCAAAGGAAAAAGAGCAAGCCCCCTTGTGAGCCCTTCATATCTGAGGAAGGCTTCTGAATCTTTCATTTTTCCGTAAAGGATTTCTCCGGTTTCTGTATCCATGAACTGGGCTTTGAGATCCGCCAGAGCCAGGCTCAAGCTTACATCCAGCGGAAATTCTCCTTTTGGTTCCGCTTCCTGTCCGTGGTTAAGAATGAACTTGAAGTTCTCAAACATCTTTGTCCTGGATCCGGATTCTTTTCACCCCGGAATTTTTGGAAGCTTCTCTCCAGGATCACTCGAAGCCCAACAACTGCGTATCTCCAACCCAGGCAAAAAAAGCATGTGCCCAGCTCCCTCCAAGAAGAAAGGCTTGGATCTGCTTTTCCTGCATCCTTACCTGGAGAGGTTCTCCAGGAACTGTTTCCAAGGAGTTGCCATCATGGTCTCTGTGGTGGAATTGCCGTAAGCTCGTATTAGCATGGCTGCTCGCTCTATCTGTTCAGGGCGGTCGGACTCCACTATGTCCACCACATCGAAACGGCCAAAAGGCACATAGCTGTGCTTCCATTTCACATCCGGGCACTGCTCTTTGATGGCCCTGGAGACTCTCTGGGCCATGTTTAGCAACTCCTTGGGATCCCTAAAAGCGTCCGGGGAAAACCTGCTGAGTATTATGTAAGTGGCCATGGCTCACCTCCTTTGTCCTGAACAAAAAGATCTCTTTCCCTTTGCTTGGCCAACTCGTCCAGATCTGTTATTTGCAGGGTTGGCCCTTCCCAATTCCTTGGTACTTCTAGCCATTTTTCACCTGCAAGTCCGTGCGAAACCTCCGGGAAAAAAGTCATCGTTTGCTTCAGCAGGAATCAACTAATCCAGTCAATATCATCAGCCTAGCCCTTATCATCCACTCTCGAATAATGAGGGCCGTGTACTCTGGAATTGTCTACTCCACAAGAACCCGGCTTGGCATCCCCACGGAAAGCCCCTTTTTCTTTCTCTAGAGCAGCGTTGGCTCTTGCTGGGGCTGGATTCGCATCTGTTTTAGAGGCCGCAGCGGTTTTCCCAGGGAGCAACCTTCTCACCAGGCCCCTGATTTCCTCCAGGGAGCTTCTCTTGAGAACAAAGGCTGAGGCCATCTCCGCGTGGGGGTCTCCGGAAAGCCCCTGATGAGCAGTATATATGATTACCGGAAGATCTCTGTTCGAGCTTTTTATCTTCTTCAAAATATCCCATTCGGGTCGTCTCGAGATGAAGGGATCCATGATCAGGATCTCCGGCTCCAAGAGCGAAGCAGAGGAGATGGCCTCTGCCCCACGGGTGCTTATCACCACATGGTGACCGTCTTGCGCAAGCTCCTCCCTTAGCAATTGAGCCACCCGGACGTGCTCATCTAGGATCAGAACCCTGGCCATGGGCAATTCACCTCCGCCGGCCTCGAAAAAAGCCTTATGCACTATTTGATGAAAAGCGCGGAAGTTATTTATTACTCTTGGAGCTCAAGTTCTGTATTGTAAATGGGGTCAAGACCCCATTTGGCTTTTCCCAGGACCTTAGAGCACTGACAGGTCAAGACAAAGCATTTGTCCCAGGCTCCTCATCTGTTACATTCCATCTTGGATTGATGCTTTATTCAGTCAGGGTTGTTTGCCTACTCTTTACACATCATAAATGGGTGATTGAACCCATCTCGGATGGGGTGGTCCTCCTCCAGCCTTGACTGGCGCCACAAACCCTTTTTTTCCCCTTTTGAGGAGGTTGATAGTATGTGACACAGGCTATTTTTTACCCAAATCAGCTCAAAGCTGATTTGGGTAAATTCTGGCCAGATCCAGGGGAGGGTATTAGGTTTCAAGAGATTGGCATCTATGTAAAAGGAAGGTGTATCTGATTGTGTCTCAGGCAGACGGGAAAATCAGCCTGAGGCTCGTGCGGATATCAATGATCAACTAGGATCCTCAGTTGGAAGCACTTCAAAGGCGTCTTGATGCGTCAGAAGGCAACCATAACATTAACTTCCAAGATTTTTGAAGCCCTATGGGGATTTTATCTCTTACAAATGTGGAGCCCCTCAGTGAGCCCAAAAGGGCCGTGAGGCAGCCCTCGGCCCATGGGCAGACATTGGGCTTTGCCTCGCCCCTTCCAAAAAAAACAAAGAAGGGAGTTGATGACCTTTTTGAGAAGCCAAAGGTTGCCAAGAGAATAAAGCCTGTTTAAGAGCCTAGTTTCGCATCCCAAGGGGTGATCAATATAGATCAAAAAACTGCAGATCACATGGGTTAGAAAAGACACAAATGTTGGGGTACCAAGCCAAGCCATATGATTTACTATGCTTGGGGCCTCCACATGAACCAAGTCTGTACACCAATTATCTCCTCTTTAGCTACGGTTTGGAACCCAAATCGCCCGTACAATGGAATGTTTCTTGGATTGGCGGTCTCCAGAAAACAGCCAACTTGCTCCTTATCGGCCTTGCACACGAGATGGTGCAACAAGCAGGAGCCCAGACCATTGCCTTGCAGGGCTGGCTCTACCCCCAGGAATTGCAGATAGTAGTGGGGCTCCTTTGGATGTCTCCTTTCTATACTGCTCGACCATTTGAGCCAACGGCCCAAACCGTAAAAGCCGGTTCTTGTCACAATCTTCAACAACATCCCCAATTGCAAAGGTATGGGAAGCGGGTACACTTTGGGTGGATGGATGACGGCCACGCCTGTGACCCTGTCCTTTTCTCTTACATGAAGGAGCATTCCCTTGTGTTCACACGCCTTTAGGATCTCGGCAAAGGCTATGGTAAGGCGCTTCACACGCGTCTCAGGTGCAAGCCCATCAAATATGGCCATTGTCACTGGATCATCCCTGAAGGCTTGCCCAAGGACCAGGGCTGCTTGCTGACAAACATCCTTGGGAATGGGCAAAACTTCTTTTCCCATGAGGGAACTCTCTCCCTTGGAAGAAAACAGTTTTGTGCTGTACAGTGCAGGTTCTGGCGCGCAAGAAACTGGGCAGATCTAAGCCCCCAGCTTTTTCCTGGCCACCACCGATGGCCCCGCAGTATATCTAAGATGCTTCCAGTTGTGCCATTGCCGCATCATAACATAAGGGGCATAGCCCATGTGACAATTGGGGCATTCTGTCGAGATCGAAGAGCCTTGGGATTCCTAAACCCTTAAGAGGGATATGGACCCAAAAAACAATCCCTGAGAAGCCAGCCTGAAGATAAAACTCAGTCTGCGTAAAGTTGTGACCGTTTTCAAGGAGATTAAAAGTTGACCCCAGGCTGTTTGACAGGTTTTGGGGCCTGTGGCATCCTCTGGTGAACATGTACAGAAAGGAACACAGGTAAGAACACTTGGATCGAGCACTCAGCAAGCCAGAAGGCTTTTGTGAAGAGGACCTGCCTTGTCTCAAAGGGAGTTTTCCTTTCAGGTTGGGGACCAGTTCCTATATCCTTGAGGCTCCAATTCTTCCCAACATAAGATTTCTGGGCCATTACCTGGATGAGGTGGAGCTGGTCCTGTTCCAAAGCCAGGAGGAGCAGAACCTTCCCACCAAAGGGGAGATACGTGAAATGGCCTGGCTTGCCAGGGATCTGGACCTCAAGTACAACGTGCATCTCCCCACGGATGTTTTCCTGGCTGATCCCGACTCCAAGGTCAGGGCCGCTTCGGTGGACACCCTGCTGCGGTTTCATGAAAGGACCCTACCCCTGGTCCCCACTGTCTACGTCTTACACCTTGAAACTCGCAGTACAAAAGGAGAGAAGATCAGGGACCCAGAGGCCTGGAGCGACAGGATCGCCTCCTCCCTCGATGAGCTCTGGAAGGGTGGCATGCAGCCCACCATGGTGGCCGTGGAGAATCTGGACTATCCCCCCAGCCAACTTTCTGAATTGGTGCGGAAAAATAACATGTGGTATTGCGTGGATGTGGGCCACCTGGTGCGCTACAGTATCCAAGTGGAAAAAGAGCTAGATCATTGTATGCACAGATGCGCAATGATCCACCTTCACGGGGTATCAGGGGAAGTGGATCACCAAAGTCTGGATTTACTGCCTCCTCCTCTGTGGGAGAATCTCTGGAAAAGGCTCTGGGATTTCAAGGGGGGCCTTTCCATAGAGGTCTTTTCCCTCAAGGACCTGGTCAGCTCCCTGCAAAGAGTCCATGGATGGATGGAATCATGCAGGATTGCAGCAAAAGGGAATTGGTATGAGCCATGAAGCCTCCAGGCCCATTAAGCTACTTGTGACTGGTGCCTCTCGAAGCGGTAAGAGCAGGTATGCACTGGGCTGGGCCCAGGCCTATGATCCTCCCAGGCTATTTTTGGCCACGGCAAGACCCTTGGATCAAGAGATGGCCGAGCGCATAAAAAAACACAAGCAAGAAAGGGGCCCAGGCTGGATCACCTGGGAAGAGCCTCTGCTGGTGCACCAAACATTCCGGAGCCCACCCCCGCAAACACAGGTCCTCCTTATGGATTGTGTGACCCTGTGGCTCAACAACCTGATAATGCAGGGCTTGGAGGACCAGGAGATCTTGGAGCGGGGCCGAGACCTCTGTCAGGCCCTGATGGAGTGTCCCAAACCGGCTGCTCTTGTTACCAATGAGGTAGGTTGGGGTATAGTGCCTGAGAACCCCCTGGGAAGGCGTTTCAGGGATCTTTCAGGGCTCCTGAATCAGATGTTGGCCCGTGTTGTGGACAAAGTTATCCTGATGGTGGCCGGGCTTCCGGTGGTGGTCAAGCAGGACCTGGATGATTCAGGGATAGGGCAGTGGTAGCCATGAAAGGCCTTCTGGATGCGGTTTGTTTTCTTACCATTATTCCCATTCCCGGCAGCCGCATGAGACCAGGAGCCGGAAGCCTTGGCTGGTTTCCAGCAGTGGGCCTGCTCCTGGGGGGATTGTGGGGATCTTTTGATCTTGTGGCAGGCTTTTTTCTGAGCCCAACACTCAGGGCCGCAATGGACGTACTATTCTTGGTGGCCCTGACCGGCGGATTACATCTGGACGGCCTTGCTGATACCGCAGACGGTTTTTTCAGCAGAAGAGAAAAAGAAGAGGCCCTAAGAATAATGAAGGATAGCCGCATAGGCACCTGGGGGGTGCTGGCCCTCTTCATGGTCCTTGGGTTAAAGACCCTGGCCATCCTGGATCTGCCACAGCAGGTGCGGTTCCTGAGCCTGGTCCTGGTGCCGGCATATGGCAGGCTTTCCATGCTGGTGGGCCTGAGGCTCCTGCCGTACGGTCGTGGACAGGAGGGGATCGCCCATGAGCTGCTTTCGGGCTCAGGTGGAATTCACTGGATCTGGTGGACGGGTATTCTCCTGGCCGCCTCCTTGGCCCTGGGCTGGCCTGAGGTTCTCATTCTTAACCTGGCCTTCGGGGTCATGCTCCTGGGGTGCCTTTGCCTTTACTCCTCCAGGATGGGCTGTATCACCGGGGACATGGCTGGAGCCCTGGGCGAGATCACCGAGACGGGTATTCTGATTGCCCTGGCCCTGAAGCTCTAATGGGGATTATCCCCCAGCAGCGGTGATTTTGGGGGCTACGCCCTCAAGCCTCCGTTAATTCCTGGCATTTTCAGGCCTAAACCGAGGAAGGACTCCCATGGGAAAATCTGGCCATGTATGAATCAATTCATCTCCTGATGAGGTGAAGTTAGCCTGCACTCTCCAATCAATTGATGTGGGCCAACACATCCTCCTGAAAGTTCACCAGCTACCGGGACTCGGGGAAGAGAAGGGTAGCCTGTCCAAATCCACGTTTCCTCCTGAAAGAATGATTCCTACCCTTTTTCTATCCAGGAGCCTGCCAGAGGATTTGACTGCCGCCAGGGGCACGGCTCCAGAAGGTTCCACCACCAGCTTCATTCTCTCCCAGATGTGCCTCATGGCCTCCAATATGGCCTCCTCGCTCACAGGAAATATGGATTGCACAAGCCTCTGGATTATGGGGAAGGTGAGGCTTCCCAAGGAGGTGCGAAGCCCGTCGGCCACTGTGTCCGGATTCTCGGGAGTAACTATGCGGCCTTCTCTTAGGGACCTTATGGCATCATCGGCCCTTTGGGGTTCACCGGCCAGGATCTTTGTCTCTGGACTCCTGGCTGATACTGTCAGAGCTGTGCCGCTGAGCAGACCTCCTCCTCCCACCGGAACTATCACTGCATCCAAGGCTTCCACCTGTTCCAGCAGTTCCAAGGCAGCAGTGCCCTGTCCTGCTATGACCCTAGGATCATTATAGGGGTGGATGAAGGTGGCACCCGTTTCCCCAAGGAGCCTCTTTAGGGTCTCCTCCCGGGCCTTGAGTGTGGGTTCGCAGTAGGTGATTCTAGCCCCATAGCCCTCAACCGCCCTTTTCTTGACCTGAGGGGCATCTGCAGGCATCACAACGTAGCAGGGTATTGCTCTGAGTGCTGCAGCCTTGGCCAAAGCTGCAGCGTGGTTTCCAGAAGAGTGGGTGGCCACTCCCCTTGATGCCTCCCCCTCCTCCAGTGAAAAGACTGCGTTTGATGCCCCCCTTATCTTGAAGGAACCCGACCTCTGGAGGTTTTCACACTTGAAAAACATGATGGCCCCGTAAATCCTGTCCAGGCTCTCACAGGTGAAAACAGGGGTGCGGTACACAAAGGGGGCTATTCGCTCCCTTGCCTCCAGGATCTGGGCCAAACCCAACTGCATGTTTCCTCTCTGGACAAAAAGCCCTGGCCTGCCCTGGGCCTTAACCTTTCTTAGGAGATTTCCGTCTCCTCTTCCAGCACCCTTCTGGCAACAGTTATGAATCCAGTGTGGGCCGTCATTCGGTGCACGGGTCTCACACTCAATCCCTTCACGTGCCAAGGTCTAAGGAGATTCTCCATGGTTTCCAAATGTGCAAAGCCGCCAGAGTCCAACAAAGCGTCGTGCAAGCTTTTCACCTGCAGGGCATTGGCCGTGAAGCAAAGAAGAATTCCCCCTGGTCTTAGAGAGAGCTTGACTGCGGGAACAAAGAGCCAGGGCTCTGGCACATCTATGGTGATTCGATCCACATTTCTTTCCTGGATGCCCTCCAGGGCATCTGCCAGCTTGATGGTCCACTGGGGGCATTCTCCCAGATAAGATTCCACAGTCTTTTTGGAGGCAAGATGAAAGTCCTCCCTGATCTCGTAGGATACAAGCTGCCCTGTGGGACCCACGGCCCTGAGCAGGGCCATGGTGAGAGCTCCGTACCCGGTTCCCACCTCCACCACCTTTGCACCCGGAAAGACATCTGCCCACATCAATATCAGGCCGATGTCTTTGGGATATATGACCTGGGCCTTCCTGGGCATGTTCATTATGATCTGGGCCAAGGTGGGCCTAAATAACAGCAACAGGCTCCCTCGGGAGGACCTGATCCTGGAGCCCTCCTGCAGGCCTATGATTTGGTCATGCTCCAGGAAGCCATGGTGGGAATGAAAGCGCTTCCCCCTGGCCAGACGAAACATGAACTCCCGGCCCTTGTGATCCACCAAGAGAACGTGTTCCCCCTCCTTGAGGCGCTGGTCCATGGCGTTTTCCATGGGCTCTTCAGGTATCATCCAGAGGCTCCAAATTCTGTGCAGCCGGGCACTTGTGCCTGTGCCAGAAAGTAAGCCAACTTGCTCCAAGGCAGTGGGTGAAATCTGGTGTATTGACCTTGGGGCAACCAAATCAAAAACGCCCGGGACTCCTGTACCGGGCGCACACTTGAGCTGGTGCCGAAGAGGGGACTCGAACCCCTACGGGCGTAGCCCACCACCCCCTCAAGATGGCGTGTCTACCAGTTTCCACCACTTCGGCAACTTCTTTTTGATCATATCAAATCACCGCCCTTCCATTCAAGCTTCAAACCTGGGCGGAGGTTTCCAATCACCATCCCATGTCATTTCTCCGGGGCCTTCTCCGGCACGGCCGGCACCTTGGAATCTGGGGTTTCCTGAACAGGAGCCTGAGTAGCAGGTGCTGTTTCTTCCATAACAGACTTGGCAGTGGGCCTGGCAAAGAAGTTTCCGGCAATGAGAACCGAGGTAAGCATGAATATTCCTGCCATGATTGCCGTGAGTTTGCCCAAGAATGTCCCCGGACCTGCACTTCCAAAAAGCGCCTGGGAACTCCCACCCCCGAACACCGCCCCTATGTCAGAGCCTTTGCCGGTCTGCAGAAGTACCACCAAGATGAGAAAGATGCATACAAGCACATGAATTATGGCCACAGCCGTGTACATCATTACCTCCCACGCCTGTCTTAGCAGGGCAGGCCTTTTTCAGGGCTTTTATAAAGGGCTAACATTGCTTGCTTCTCAAGGCCCATAGATCTATGGCCCTGAAAAAGACTCAACCTCCGCCCCTGGTCAATATAGAAGCAACCATTCACTTCCGTCAATTTTACACCCGGCTCTATTCTCGCGCCAGATGCCATTTGGTTTCCCAGAAATGGCAGGCTTTCTCTGACCCAGAGCCTCGGGGCAAGAGGACCTTCCAGCCTGGATCAGGAGGACAGAAGCTAATTGTTCCCAAGCCTTACAATGGCTGCAAAGGACTGCGCCTTGAGGCTGGCACCCCCCACCAGGGCTCCGTCTATGTCCGCACAGGCCATGAGATCCGCTATGTTATCAGGTTTAACGCTTCCACCGTAAAGGATCCTGGTTGATCCTGCCAGGCCTGAGGAGAAGTTTTCCTTCAGCCACTGTCTTATCATGGCATGCACCTCCTGGGCCTGGGATGGAGTGGCCGTCCTGCCGGTGCCTATGGCCCAAACAGGCTCGTAAGCCACCACAAACTCCTGAGGCTCTTTCTTGTCCAGTCCGGCCAGGGCTTCTGCCAACTGGGTCCTGACCACCTCCAGGGTCAGCCCCTGATCCCTCTGCTGCAGGGTTTCCCCCACACAGAGTATGGGGGTCAGGCCGAAAGACAAGGCTGCCTCCAGCTTCTTGCGCACCCACTCATCCGGCTCTCCAAAGAAATGCCTCCTCTCGGAATGCCCCAGGATCACCATGGTACATCCAAGTTCTGCCAGCATGGGAAAAGAAACTTCTCCTGTGAAAGCCCCTTCTTTTTCCCAAAACCCGTTTTGCGCTGCCAGAGCCCAACCCGAGCCCTGAATTTCCCTTGCCACGGTCTCCAGCGCCGTAAAGGGCGGAGCCAGGACCACCTCTGTTTCGCAAGAGCCTGCCTCCAGCTCTTTTCTTAGTCCCCTCACCAATTCCATGGCCTGGACTCGGGTCATGTACATCTTCCAATTGCCCGCCACAAGCGCCCTGCGCATCAATCAATTCCTCCTTTGCCTGGAACAGCGGATAAGAGCCTCCACGCCGGGAAGTTTTTTCCCCTCCACGAGTTCTACGAAGGCGCCCCCTCCTGTGGAGATGTAAGAAATGCCTCTTACCTGACCGCTTTGATGCACCGCAGCATCCAGATCGCCCCCACCCAGTATGCTGAAGGCCTTACTTCGCGCCACGGCCCTCACCAGTTCCCTTGTCCCCTTGCTGAAAGGCTCCAACTCGTAAACTCCCATGGGCCCGTTCCAAACTATGGTCTTGGCATCTGCCAGTGCCTCTGTAAAAAGCGCCACAGACGCCGGGCCTATATCCAGGGCCATCCATCCTGCCGGTATCTCCTGAACCGGTCTTATCATTACAGGGCTCTGGGCCGAGCGTTCCTGTGCCAATACGCAGTCAACGGGAAGATATAATTTGAGTCCCTTTTTCCTGGCCCTTCTCATCATTCGCCTTGCCAGGGGCAGCAGCTCAGACTCCACCAAAGAGCCACCTGTCTCAAGGCCTTCAGCCTTCAAAAAAGTATAAGCCAGCGCACCTCCCAGGATCACCTTGTCGGCTACCTTGAGGAGCCTCTGGACAGCTCCAAGCTTGTCGGCCACCTTGCCGCCTCCCAGTATGGCCACCAGCGGCCTAGCAGGGTTCTCCAAGGCCCTGGAGAAGGATTCCAACTCCTTTTTCATTAGGAGCCCGGCCGCACATTCCCTAGAAAAGCGGGTTATGGCCTCTACCGAGGCATTGGCCCTGTGGGCCACGGCAAAACCGTCATTTACAAAGACATCCGCAAGCCTGGCCAAGGATTGAGCGAAAGCTTCCTCATTGGCCTCTTCCCCGGGGTGGAACCTAAGGTTTTCCAACATGAGCACATCGCCTTGAGCCATCTGACTCACCATTTTCTCCACCTGGGGACCCACACAGTCCGGAGCCAGCTCCACCCTACGATTCAATAGCTCTGCCAGACGTCTGGCACAGGGTGCCATGGAGTACCTGGGGTCAGGCTTCCCTTTGGGCCTTCCCAAATGGGATGCCACTATGAGCCTGGCTCCCTTTTTAAGGGCGTGCTCCAGGGTGGGAAGGGCGCTTTTTATGCGTGTGTCGTCCGTGATTCTTCCCTCGGAGTCCAAAGGCACATTGAAATCCACCCGTACAAAGACCCTCTTTCCCTTGAGCTCCAACTCCTCAATGCTTCTGAACTTCATGGTGCACACCTCCTCTCTTCAGAGGAATGGGTAACCCACCAGATGCTATGAGTTGTTATTCAAGACGTCAAGCCATAAAGAACCCAAGCTCCAGCGGATTCCTGGAGGGATTTGTCAGCCATGGTCTTAACTGATGCCTGGCTGGGCAAATCATCACAACCGGGCTTGTTGCAGCCCCCCCACCTGGATGCTATATTGAGCCTGAATCTTAAATGGCTTGGTCCTGCCAGAGCAAGACCCACTGGTGACTCGCAGGGGCAGGATCATGGGGAAGGTCAGGAAGGCTTATCCCAATTCATGAGGAAGGAGGTCCCTATGTCTATTCGAATTGGAATCAATGGGTTCGGAAGAATCGGAAGGACGGTCTTCAGGGCTGCTTTGCTGGACCCGGAGTTCTCTGATCTGGAGATCGTGGCCATAAACGATCTCACAGACAACGGGACGCTGGCCCACCTTCTCAAGTACGATTCGGTGATGGGCATCTTGAAACACGACATAAAGGCCACCGAAAAAGGTCTCATAGTAGACGGGCGCATGGTGGTGGTTTACGAGCAAAAAGATCCTGCAGCGATTCCCTGGAAAGACCATGGGGTCCAGTATGTGGTCGAGTCCACAGGGAAGTTTACCGATGCCCAGAAGGCCAGGGCTCACCTGGATGCCGGGGTGGAAAGGGTGATAATAACTGCTCCGGCAAAGAACGAGGATGTGACCGTGGTCATGGGAGTAAACGAAGATGATTATGACCCCTCCAAGCACCACATAGTGTCCAATGCTTCCTGCACCACCAACTGTCTGGCACCGGTGGCAAAGGTCTTGCTAAACCGATTCGGTATAGTGCGCGGCCTCATGACTACGGTTCATGCATATACCAACGACCAGCAACTGTTGGATTTCCCTCACAAGGACCTCAGAAGAGCCAGGGCTGCGGCCCTCTCCATGATTCCCACCAAGACTGGGGCAGCCTCTGCAGTGGCCCTGGTAATCCCGGAACTCAAGGGTAAGTTTGACGGTCTGGCAGTGAGGGTGCCCACTCCCAATGTCTCCTTGGTGGACCTGGTGGTGGAGGTGGAGCAGGATACCACTGCCAAAGAGGTCAACGATGCCCTCAAAGAGGCCTGCAACAGGTACCTGGGCTATACGGATGAACCTCTTGTGTCCGTGGATTTCCAGGGTGACAGCCGCTCTTCCATAGTGGATGGGCAATCCACGCGGGTTTTGGGTCGCATGGTGAAAGTCATGGCCTGGTATGATAACGAGTGGGGTTATTCCAACAGGGTCTTAGACTTGATCAAGCATATGCACTCAAGAAGGCCTATGTAAGGACCATGAAAGCATTTTGATGCTCTGAATTCATTATACTGTTTAAGAGCACAGGCAAGGCCTCTGGGCTAGGCCCCAAACCCCTGGGAGTTTGGCCCTCTTGAGGTTTGATCCGGGGGGACTTGGAAGGTAAAAAGCAGGTTGCATTTGATCTAAAAGAGTTAAGTGAAGTTGCCCAGCATTGTCCGGCAGTGCTCCATGTGGGCTGGGGGATTGGATACTAGGCGGGAAGGCATGTCATGAGTCCCGATGGTTTGGATTCAAAAGCGCTCTTGGAGGAATCTGAGGCGCTCAGGCGAAATCTGGAGGAGACCGCCGTCTCAAGTGTACAGATTCATCCCAGGTTCAGGGTGCTTCAGGATGTGGTGTCCGATTACAGGGGTCTTCGCAAGGCTGTGGACACTTTGCTCTTTGAACTCCACCACCCCTTCCGCAACTGGAAGCTGATCCTGTCGGAGCTGAGGGGCTTTGCACTAAAAAATTTGGACTCTTACAGGCGCCATCCCAGAGGACCTGAGGCAGTAAGCCTCATCATAGAGGTCTTCCTGGAGGCCATGACCACGGCCAGAAGGAGGGAGATCCAGTCTCAGGCCTTGGAGTGCATTCTGACTTACATGGAAAAGGTGGTTCAAACTTGCCTGAGGCCTCATCCAGGACCTTTTGCCACAGTTGTGGAAGAGAGCCTGGTGCGACTGAGGAGGCTCCCCAGGGCCCAGAAGGAGCTCCTGGCCAGGAGTTACCATCCGCTCAAGAGAATGGGTATGGAGCTTCTTTCGCGTAAAGCTGACCAAGCATGCCTGGACTCATTGAGTGAGCTTCTAAGGGAGCTTCTCCAAATAACTTATCTGGAATGGCTTCAAGAGGAGGATCCTGTTGAATGGTTCAGGAAGGAATTTGCCCAGGAGCCTCCTTCAGGCCCTCTGGGAGAACTCATGGGGGAGCTATCACACAAGGCCCTCAAAGAGAACCTCAGTCTTCTGGAAAGCTTGGACAATAACTTGGATCCTGCCCAGCGAGCGGAAAAGCTCTTGAGGATGCCCGGGCACCTGGAACTGGTTCGAATGTACAAGGAGCTTCCAGAGAGCATGGCAGCCATGGACCTGCCTTTAAAGGCCGAAGATTCTCTCAGGGACGGCAAGATCCTGTTGCTCTTCAAGATAATGAATACGCCCAGGCTTTCGGAGATCCATGAGGAGACACTAAGGGATATTCAGCGCTCCCTCACGGGGATGATCAGGAAGGAAGCCCCCGAGAGGCTGGAATCATTTCTCTTGAAGACCTTTGCTCTTCTCAAGGAAAACGTTGTTCACTATCCGCGCACGGCGCTTCAGTGCATTCACGCCATAGGCCAGGAAGTCTTTCAAAAGGGACAGTCCAGACTGGTGGAGGTCTTTCTGGAGGAGGTGGTGCGTTTCGGGTTCCAGCCTCCAGAGGTCACAGGGGTGGACACAGAATGGCAGTGGATTTGCAACCCCAACCATCTTCTTAACATCCGCATCTGGTTGGATCTGATCTGTATTCAGCCCAAGTGGTGCACAACCCTGCTGTCTGCTCTCATAATAAACCTCAAGCTGGCCGGCACCTGTATAAGGGACACGGACCTTTTCCAAAAAGACATAAGCAAGCTTTTGAACAGCGACATAGCTCCTCTTTACAACCTGGTCAAGCAACTCACCAAGTTGATCCCGGCCTTTTTCAATGAAATAGGAGCCGAGGGGCTGCTAAGGGATGTTTCCACGGACATGGACGAGATCCACAGGAGGCGGGATCCCTTGATTCATTTCCTCAGGAAGCAAAGTCATGTGGAGAGCAGCAACCTCATAGTAGAATTCGTGGAGGAGATCTTCCGCTACTGGATTACCTTGGACAAGTCAGGGCTTTCCCGTTTCCTGCCTGAGGAAGTCTTTCAACAACTGGACACTCAAAGCCCCATGGTTTTGGAACCCCACAAGGTGATCCATGCGGTCTTCCGGGATCAGAATCTGCAGGAAGTGAGCGATCTGCTGGATCTGCCCGAGGAAGAACTTGCCCGTTCGGTCTCCAGGGTGGAAGGGGTCAGCGATGTTGAAAGGGAGAGGGTGAGACTTCTGGTAAGGATGTACAGGCTGGTGTACCAGAAGTACTACCTTGGGTTTCAAGAGATCCGGTATCACCTGTCCCAGGCGGCTGCCCACGGTTTCACAGGTCTTGACAAGCTTCAGGCTGTTTTGGATCGAGATGAGCCCGAAGAGTGTCTGGACGCCCTTCTGAGCTACCTGGAGAAGCTCAAAGAGGTGATCCTCTCTCCTGAAACTTACGAGGTCACAGAGGATATCTACCACAAAAGACACATCGCCGCAGATATCCCTTCCATGTACGGCCGTTATCATGAGAGGAAGTTCGACGCCCTGGGCCTCTCTTTCAGGCTGGAGAACCTGGCGAATCTCTATTTTGAGAGGCTCATAGAATCAGTAAACCTTTCTCTTATAACCAGGGCCGTGTTTTTTAGGATAGTCAGATGCATCAGGCTGTTCATCAGAGCAATGCAGATAGACGGCATATCCTCCCAAAGGCTTGACGCCCAGTTCAAGCTTCTGGAGAAGTCCCTTGAGATAAGAAGGTTCACCTATACTCAGTACCTGGACATCCTTAGGGGACTTTCAGAAGGCGTCAAAGACATACTCAATGTCTATTACGCCGATGTGCACAAGGATAACTTGACCGTGGTCATAAGCTCCCTGGGTAGAAAGCACATCCTGCCCACCTATGTGGGATACGCGGCCGAGCAGGACGAGGAAGCCTTTGTTCACCGCATCTCAGAGCGCTTCCTGAGAGATCTGGTCTCTAGCACCTTCGGACTCCAGTACCTGGACAACTTCCTTACCAAGATCCACCAGACCCTGGCCCTCCAGAAAGAGACCCTCTCGGAGGAGGATCTGGATTTACTCATGACTTATGATCCTGACAAGGTTGTATCCCCCATTCATATGGCCAAGGAACTGACCAGGGATTCCATTCATCTGGGTTCCAAAGGTTACAACCTGGTGGTCCTGGCAGAGGCCGGAGTCAAGGTGCCCCCAGGCTTCATCATCACCACCGAGGTCTCCCGCTGTCATCCCATTGTGCTTAGGTTCCCACATGCCCACGAAGACTTCCTGGCTCAGGTGAAATCAGAGATCAGGGAGATGGAGGAGGCCACCGGAAAGCGCTTTGGAGATCCCACTAGGCCCCTTCTGGTCTCGGTGAGAAGCGGGGCCACCATCTCCATGCCAGGGATGATGGACACACTGCTAAATGTCGGCATAAACCAGGAGGTGGCCCAGGGCTTGGCTTCATCCTCTGGGAACCCCTGGTTTGCCTGGGATAACTACAGGAGGTTCCTGCAGTCTTGGGGCATGTCCTTTGGCATGGAAAGGGAGGCCTTCAACGAGATCATGAGGGAGTGGAAGGCCACCTGCGGGGTGGAAAAGAAACGCCAGTTCACAGGGGATCAGATGCGCCAGATGGCCCTGGCGTACAGGAAAGCCCTGGAGGAAAGAAACATAGTGATCCAGGAAGATCCATGGGAACAGTTGGAGACGGCCATACACAGGGTCATTTACTCCTGGGACTCGGGCAAGGCCAGGGATTACAGAGAAATCATGGGCATCTCCGATGATTGGGGTACTGCCGTGATAGTGCAGGCCATGGTATTCGGGAATCTGGGCCCTGATGCCGGCAGTGGGGTTCTCTTTACCGCAAATCCCACCAAGCGCATGCGTCGTGTGGTGCTCTGGGGTGACTACACGGCCATGAATCAGGGCGAGGACATAGTGGCAGGGCTGGTCACCACCTATCCCATTTCCAGGGAGCAGAGGGAGGAATCAGGTCGACACGGCGAGCCCACACTGGAGGAGGAATTTCCGGAAATCTACAAGGCCCTGGAAGGGATTTCCAAGATGCTGGTTTACGACAAGGGATGGAATCCACAGGAGATCGAGTTCACCTTCGAAGGGCCTCAACCCGAGAGCCTTTACATCCTGCAGACCAGAGACATGGTGACCATGAGGCGCAGTGAAACAATGCCTGTGTTCGTGGCCTCGGCTGATCTTCATGAGCACTACCTGGGCAAGGGCACAGGGGTAAGCGGAGGTGCGCTCTCTGGCAGGGCTGTATTCACCCTGGAGGAAATACAGCGCTGGAGAAACAAGGAGCCTCAGACTCCCTTGATTCTTATTCGTTCGGATACTGTGCCCGATGACATAAAGGAGATATCTCTCAGCGATGGACTGCTTACTGCCAAGGGCGGCCAGACCTCCCATGCGGCCATAGTGGCCCTAAGACTGGGCAAGACCTGCGTGGTAGGCACCGGAGGACTCCGACTTTTGAGCGAGAGAGGTCCTTGCAAGATTCATGACGTGATAATCAGGGAGGGGGACTTTCTGAGCATAGACGGCCGGGGAGGCTCCATCTACCTGGGGCGCCATCCTGTGGAGCACAAGACCCTTGGGTCATCAGGGGAATCAATGCACATGGGGAGGTGAAATTATGAGTCTCACAGCAAAGGATCATCCTTTTCTGCGCTCGGGGCAGGAGGCTCTGCCCATGCCGCTAGGCATAAACGGGCTGGGCAGGATAGGGAAACTCACCCTGTGGCATCATGTGGCCAGGCGCTCTTTTCAGGAGCTGGTGGTTAATGTGGGTCGGGAGGCAGGAAAGGGGCTGGAGGACATAGCCGACTACGTGCTAAGAGACAGCACATACGGAAGCCTGGACAGGTTTCTCTTTGGATACAGGGGGGGGCGGGTCATAGAGGAGCTGGATGAGGCTCAAGGTAGTATGAAAGTAAACGGTGTGAAGGTTAAGGTGCTGATGCAGAGCCGAAACCCCAGAGAGATCCCGTGGAGGGAGAACAAGGTTTCGCTGGTGGTGGATTGCACCGGAGCCTTTACAGATCCAACGGCTCCTGCGGAAGCTCCCAAGGGAAGCCTGAGGGGACACCTGGAGGCAGGAGCCCAGAAGGTGATTCTATCAGCACCTTTTAAGATCAAAGACAAGTCCGTGGTCATGCCGGAGGATGCGGTGACAACCATCCAGGGCATAAACGAGAATGATTACCTAGTGGGACGCCACCGCATCATCTCTGCAGCCTCATGCACCACAACCTGTCTGGCCTTCATGATGAGGCCCATTTTGGACCATTTCGGAGCAGGACCCCTGTTGACCGCCTCCATGGTCACGGTGCACGCGGCAACGGGCAGCCAGGAAGTGCTGGACAGGCTACCGGATGCCAAGGCCAAGGATCTGCGCAAGAACAGGAGCACATTTAACAACATCATTCTCACCACAACCGGGGCTGCAGAAGCCTTGAGGCTGGTCATTCCGGAGATGCGCGAGGTGGGCTTCATGGCTGAGTCTGTGCGAATTCCCACCAGCACCGGATCCTTGGTGATCCTGGTGTTAAACATACAGGAGGAAGATGCCTCAACGCCCATAAGGAGAGACTTGATAAACTCCATCTACCGCAAGGCTGCCGAGGGCTATCTGAGCCCATACCTGTCCTACACTGAAAAACAGAATGTCTCGGCAGATGTCATCGGTACAGCTGCGGCAGCCATCATCGAGGGGAAGGAAACTCACACCCGCACGGCCAATCTTCGGGTGAATCTAAGAAAGATCTGTGCTGTGCCCCAGGAATCTCTGAAGGGACTTGAGACAGCGACCCTTGAGGTGCCTGTCACCCAGGTGGTGGTGTATGGTTGGTATGACAATGAGCTGGGATCTTATACCAACATGTTGGGAGAGCTCACCATAGGCGTGGCCAAGAGTATCCTGTGAGCATATCAATGAGTGTGGATCCATGAGAGCTGGGCCAGGACTCAGGCCCCAAAGGCAGTGGTTTTCCCATTCCCTGGGAACCACACCGGTGCATGGTCCCCAAACTCCGGGCTCCAGGAAGATCAGGTAGTCGCAGAATGCTCGTAAAAAGGATCTTGATGGTGACTCCAGTGCTGGTGGTGGGGATTCTCTTGCAGTCCCTTGTTTGGGTGCCTACGTACCAGGAGCAGACAAGGGGAAATCCCAGGAGGCTCACCCAGTACATAACTGGTTCCATAGGGGACGCCAGCCTTCTGAATCCCATTTTGGCAGCCGACAGCTCCAGCATGGAGCTGGTGGGCCTCATCTTCGAAGGTCTCTTGGACAGGGACGAGGAGTTGAGGTTCAGAGGCCGCCTAGCCACCCACTGGGACATCAGCGAGGAGGCCTACTTCAGGCTTCACAAGCCCCCTGAAGGAATCAAGGGCAGCTCCCATGAGGAAACACTGGCATGGCTCCAAAAGCAGCTGGCCCAGTGGCCTCAGGTGACAAAGGTGGAGCTGGTCTTAGAACAACCCCGTTCCATCCAGGTGAGGATGCCCCATCAACCAAAGTCGCCTCCGGTGGAGGTGCAGATTTCACCACCACCTCTGATAAGAATAACCCTCAAAGAGGTGGACCAGGACTTCTTTGAAAAACTAGAGCCTCTCTTAGGAGAGAACTACTTCGGCTCTTTCGATCCCAAATCCTATTGCTCCTTCCCCCAGGATGTAGATCCCGGGGTGCAGGAGCAGATGGCGCGTGAGATACTGCCGGCAGTGGAACACAACCCCGTAATACTCTTTCATCTCAGAGAGGGGGTCTTCTTTCATGACGGAATGCCTGTGACCTCCAAAGATGTGAAGTTCACATACGAAGCCATAATGGATCCGGCCAACCTCTCCCCCAGGCTGTCAGATTTCGAGCCTGTTCTTAGGGTGGAGACCCCGGATGAGAAGACCGTAAGGGTAGTTTATAAGAGGCTCTACTCGCCAGCTCTGGGCACATGGAGCATGGGGATCCTGCCTCAGCACCTTCTCAACCAGGAAGCCTTGAAGAAAGAGGCGCTAAGAAGAGGCATGGATGTTTCCAACTTTGGGATAAGACAGAGCAGTTTCAACAGGAACCCCGTGGGATGCGGGCCCTTCAGGTTCAAGCAATGGAAAACAGACCAATTCGTGATCCTGACCCGCTTCGAGCATTACTGGGAAGGCCCGCCCAATTACCAGGAATACATATTCCGCGTGGTGCCTGATCTGGTCACCCAGGAGATGGAGTTCTATGCAGGCACCCTGGACTCATACGCCGTGCAGCCACACCAGGTGGACAGGCTGGCAAGGGATGCCAGATTTCAGGCCTTCTCGGGGATTGCTTTCGGTTACACCTACATCGGTTACAACCTCAGGAGGGAACCTTTCAACGATGTCAGGGTAAGGAAGGCCCTGGGTATGGCAGTGGATGTAGAGAAGATCCTGAAATACGTTCTGCACGGCCAGGCAGAGAGGATCACAGGTCCTTTTCCCAAACAGACAGACTACTATGACCCCAGCATACCTCCTTTGCCTTACGACCCAGACGGGGCGTTGCGTCTTCTGGAGGAGGCCGGATGGCGCAAGGACAGCTCAGGCCGGCTCTCCAAGAATGGCCAGCCCATGCGTTTCACCCTCATAACCAACAGCGGCAATGACCTGCGCAAGGCCATCCTGGCCATAACACAAGACTCCTGGCGTCAACTGGGCATAGAGGTTCGTACCGACATGGTGGAGTGGGCGGTCTTCATAAACGAGCGCATAAACAAGAGGGACTTTGATGCTGTGGTGTTGGGCTGGTCCATGGGCATAGATCCGGACCTTTACCAGATATGGCATTCCAGCCAGACAGGTCCACACCAGTTGAACTTCGTTGGCTTTCAGAACCCTGAGGCAGATGAGCTCATAGTAAGGATAAGGCAGGAATACAGGCATGAGGAACAGGTGAGACTCTGCAGAAGACTCCATGAAATAATAGCCAATGAGCAGCCTTACACCTTTCTTTACGTGACCCGATGGACCGCAGTGCTGGACAAAAGGATAGTCATAATGGATAGGGATCAGGAAGGAAATCCCATTTACAGGAGGATCACACCCACCAGAACCGGAAACTACGCTTTTCACTTCAACAAATGGGTGAAGCTCCCACAGGTGCCGGTCTTGGAGATGCAATGAACATGAACGCACGGGAGGGCTGTGGAGCAAGGGGAGCCATCGGGGCAGTTGGGCTCTGGATGCCTGGAGATGCCCCGAGTCTTGTTGATCGGGTCCTTTGCTTGGAAGGGAGGAAGGGTTCGATATTGAAAATCTGTTCATGTTTGGCAGAAAAATGGTTTCTCACAAGAGGTCTTGAAGTTGCCAGACATCTTTGTTTTTTTGTAAGCATGCCTGCAAAAAGGACGCAAGGATGATCTCTTTTCTTCTTAGGAGCATGGCTCATAAGCTGGTGACTCTGTTTTTCGTTTCGGTGATTTCCTTTGCAGTTGTGCACATGGCCCCTGGTGAGCCCAGTCAGGTGGATCCCATGAACCCCAAGTTTACCCCCGAAATGGTGGAGAGGTTTCGCAAGGCCTTTCATCTGGACCAACCCCTTCACGTGCAATACCTGTTGTTCTACCAAAACCTCCTCAAGGGAGAGACTGTATCTTGGAAGGATCACCAGCCGGTCTTGGACAAGATCTGGGAGCGATTTCTCAACAGCCTTCCTCTTTTCCTGGTGGGCTCTGTTTTGACATGGACCATCTCCTTTCCCATAGGAATAACGGCGGCTGTGCGCAGGGGAGGGACTTTTGACAAGACCATGACCTTTGTGGCCTATTTTCTCATTTCCATCCCGGGTTTTTTCTTCGCGTACCTGCTCATAATAGGGGTGGTGAGCCTCCTGCAGGTTCCTGTCATAGGGATGGAGACCTTCGGTCTGGGAGAGACAGGTGGCTTGGCCAGGTTGATGGACAGATTGTGGCATCTGGTCATTCCCTCTGTACTGGGGGCCACCGTGGGCATTGCAGAGCTCTCCAGATATGTGAGAGGCCAGATGCTGGAGGTGGAATCCCAGGATTATGTGCGCACGGCCAGGGCCAAGGGGCTCCCAACGGACATGGTGCATTATAAACATGCTCTGAGAAATGCCCTGCTTCCCTTTGTCACCATGTTCGGACTCATGATACCTGGCCTCATAGGTGGCTCTGTAATCATAGAGTCCATCTTTTCCTGGCCTGGAATGGGCAGAATGGCCTACGAGGCCATCCTGGCCAGGGATTATCCGGTGATACTTACTCTCAACTTCATTTCTGCGGTGCTGGTCTTAGTCGGCACCCTTGTCTCAGACATACTGTACATGCTGGTGGATCCCAGGATAAGGCTGTGACAAAAGGATGGTCATGCCTGGATTGAAAGTGGATATGCACGTGGAGCAAGAGGATTTCTACTCCCCTTGGGGGGAGTTCTGGAGGCAGTTTCGAAAGCGGAAGATGGCTGTGGCGGGTCTGGCAGTATTCCTCCTTTTCTTTGTTGTGGCCATCCTGGGTGTTGGCCTTACCACAGGGGAAAGGCCGCTTTTGGACCCTTCTTTGGTTCGGCTTCCAGAGAAGCTTCGTCCCCCTCTTTCCCAAGCCAGGACAGAGCTTCTCAAGCCCCATGAGGTTCCCCTGGGTGGAATCTATCTGCTGGGTACAGATGAGCTGGGAAGGGACGTTTTTTCTCGCATGATGCAAGGAGCATGGGTTTCTTTGACAGTGGGCTTTGTGGCCGTGGGAATAGCCGTGGGAATCGGGATCCTGCTGGGAGGTCTGGCAGGCTACTATGGACCCAAGGCTGTGGATTTGGGGACACTGGCAGGAGGCTCTGGGCTCTTGGGGGCTGCCGCAGCCTTCTGGGGCGGGGCCCATGGACTGAGCCTCATGCTGGGTGGGGGCGCAATACTGGTTTTCCTGGGGGCCAGGCTGGCAAAAGGAGCCAGGGGAGCATTGGCTCGTCTTCTGGCAATGCCTTGTATTTCCGTGGACACACTGATCATGAGGCTTGTGGACGTGATGCTTTGCTTCCCCAGCTTCTTCTTGATCCTGACTGTGGTGGCTATTTTGCCTGCCAGCATTTATAACATCATGGCTGTGATAGGGCTTACCAGCTGGATGGGCACGGCCAGGTTTGTCAGGGCGGAGTTTCTGGCCTTGAGAGAGCAAGACTTTGTGGCAGCAGCAAGGGCCTTGGGGCTTTCGGATGCCCGCATAATATTCCGTCATATGGTGCCCAACGGCATCGCTCCTGTGCTTGTTTCTGCAACCTTGGGAATAGCGGGGGCCATACTCACAGAGGCAGGCCTGAGTTTTCTGGGCTTCGGGGTTCCTCCTCCTCATGCCACCTGGGGAAACATCCTCTCAGACGGCAAAAGGTTCTTGTTCGATGCCCCGTGGCTCACTTTGATTCCAGGCTGTGCAGTGCTTCTGGTGGTGCTGGCCTTTAACCTCTTCGGGGAGGGTCTCAGGGAGGCCCTCAATCCTCGTCTCAGACAGAGAAAGGCCTAGAGATGGCACCAGGGTCGCCAGGGGCCGGCTCTATTGTCACAGGCCACGGTTCAGGGGATTCGGGGATATTCTCGGAGCCTTGGGCACCCCTTCTGGAAATTCGAGATCTCAAGGTCTGTTTCCAGGGGGAGGATGGTGAAAGGCCTGTGCTGGCTTTGGCCGGCGTGGAGTTGTGCATCAGGCATGGGGAGGTTGTCTCCCTGGTGGGTGAGTCCGGTTGCGGTAAGACCCTAACCGCATTGAGCGTGATGGGGCTTTTGCCCTCCCCACCTGCCACTTTGGAAGGAGGCAGCATAAGGTTCTTGGGAAGAGAGCTCTTGAACCTGGGTGAGAAGGAGCTACAGCGCATCCGAGGCAAGGAAATATCCATGATATTTCAGGAGCCCATGACCTCCCTGAATCCTGTTTTCACTGTGGCCCATCAGATCCAGGAGGTGATGGCCGTTCACGAGGGGATCTCAGGCCATGAAGCATTTCAGCGGGTACTGGAGCTCTTGCGGGCCGTGGGCATGCCTGATCCGGAAAGCAGGGCCCGGGCCTATCCCCATCAATTGAGCGGGGGCCAGAGGCAAAGGGTGATGATAGCCATGGCCCTGGCCTGCAGACCCCAATTGCTCATAGCCGATGAACCTACCACTGCTCTTGATGTGACCATTCAGGCCCAGATCCTGGGGCTTTTCCAAGAGCTCTTGGAAAGCAGGTCCATGGCCCTGCTTTATATTACCCATGATCTGGCCGTGGTGGCTCAGATCGCCCACAGGGCGGTGGTCATGTACTGCGGGATGGTGGTGGAGGAAGGGGCTGTGGATGAGATCTTCAGAGCTCCAGCCCATCCTTACACCAGAGGCCTGATGGCCTCCCTTCCAGCCAGGGCCACAAAGGGACAGCCACTGAAGACCATTCCGGGCAGTGTCCCTGACCCGGCCAGGAGACCCACTGGGTGTCCTTTCCACCCCAGGTGTGCTTGGGCCATCAAGCGTTGCGGCGAGGAGCTACCGGCAATGTGCACATTCTCAGAAGGCCATCGGGCCAGGTGTCCGGTGGTGCATGGCAGCTGGTGAGGGATCATGGCAGGCAGGGCTCATGCAATGGGACCTTGGGAGTCTGCACAAGAGGGTTTTCAGCGCCAGAGGGATTCCATATTGGAGATCAGAGATCTTTACAAGTGGTTTCCCATCAGAAGAGGTTTATTACAGAAACCCGTGGCCTGGGTGCATGCAGTGGATGGGATCCATCTGGATGTGCCCAAAGCCGGGATCCTGGGTCTTGTGGGGGAGTCGGGTTGCGGCAAGTCCACCTTGGGAAGGCTTGTGGTAAAGCTCCTGGAGCCGGACAGAGGAAGCATACGATTCCAGGGACAAGAGGTCACCTTACTTACAGGCAGAGCCCTCAAAGAGTTCAGGAGCAGGGTGCAGATCATCTTCCAGGATCCATACGGATCCTTGAATCCCCGTATGACCGTAGGTCAAATGCTGGAAGAGGGGCTCATGCAAAAGGGGCTGGGCAGCCGCCTGGAGAGGAGAAAAAGGGTGGGGGAGCTCCTGGAGAGGGTGGGGCTGTCCAGACAGGCCGCCATGAGATATCCCCATGAGTTTTCAGGGGGGCAGCGCCAGAGAATAGGCATTGCCAGGGCCCTGACCATGGAGCCCTCTTTGCTTGTGTGCGATGAGCCGGTCTCTGCCCTGGACGTCTCTGTGCAGGCCCAGATAATAAATCTGCTCCTGGAGCTGCAAAAGGACATGGGAATGAGTTACCTGTTCATCAGCCATGACCTGCACCTGGTTAGGTACGTGAGCCATCAGGTGGCCATCATGTATGGTGGGCAGATCATGGAATACGCTCCTGCAGAGGCCTTGGAAAGCCAGGTCTTTCATCCGTACTCGAGGGGACTTCTGGCTGCGGTTCCTGTGGCCGACCCCGAGAAGCGAAAGAAACCCGCCTTGTTGAGGGGGGAGGTGGGCACTGCCCAGGATCCTCCCCCGGGATGCAGATTCCAGTCCAGGTGCTGGCTTGTGGAGGAGCGCTGCAGAGAAGGGGAGATCCAGTTCTATCCCATGCAAGGACACCTGGTGCGCTGCTGGAAAGTGGCAGGAGCGTGAAATAAATCGGGCTTAAGGGCAGACCATCTCAACAACAGGGTCGGCTTTGGATAGAAACCCCAGGGGCCAATCCTTTTCTGCACGGAACAAAGAAACGGATCACCGCAAGGTCTTTCCGATCACGTACCATTCCTCGGGCGGATCCTGGGTTGTATCCACCAGGAGGTGGACTATCCTCAGGCCGGGGAAACTGGCCTTGATGTCTTCCAGGTCCACTGGTTCGAATTTTTTCAGGTTGTTGAAGTAGGCCTGTTCGGTTATGGCGTTGGATTCGTAGTTCTCCTTTGTTCTCCTGGCGATGCGCCTCAATGAAACCTCCTGGGGGCACTGGGTCTGCTCTATGACGAAGCTCATGTCATGGCGGGCTGCTATCTCAGCGGCTCTCTTTCTTAGGGCCTGTGTCACGAAGGTGGCATCCAATATGACGCTCTCCCCTTGGGATGCAAGCTCATCGGCCATCCTGAACATGGTGTCGTAGACCATCTTTCTCTTGTCCATGTTGGAGGCCACCTTTTCATCGAAAACATCTTCACCTTTTAGCACCTCCAGGCGAATCATGTCTGTGCGAAGCCTCCTGTACCCCTTGAGTTTCTCTATGACCTCTGTGGTCTCGGACTTCCAGGAAGCAGGCAACCCGCAGGCTATGAGAAGAGTGTGGGGCCCCAGTTCCCTCTCTATGAATTCAATAAAAGGCTCGCGCATTTTCAAACCTCCGCCTTGTTGTGAAAAATTTCCGTATAACTGAGCTGTCTTGGCTCAGGATACAAAAACCCACCCCAGCCTGTCAAAAAGCGCTGGAAGAAATCCTGCCATCAACTCTCCTAACTTATGTAGGACAGAGCCAGCTGGAAGTACTTTCTGGCCGTAAGGCGGGCTTCGGCTTTCTGAGCCCCGGGTATGTGGGGATCCTCCAACCTGAAGCCGTTTACCTTCCCCCTTACAAAGGCTCTATAAACCTTATAGAACTTGAGCAGTTCCTCCACATCCCTTTCCTGGGCCATTTCCCTGTAAAGATCCCAAAGGCGTCTGGCCACATCCCAAGCTCCATGAAACTCCAAGTCCATGAGCAAGAAGGCTATGTCTGAGAGGGTGTCTGAATAACGGAATCTGTCATTGAACTCTATGCAATCGAAGATGGAGACCTTTTCGCCAAAAAAGACGTGCTCCATGTGGAGGTCTCCATGGCAGTCCCTTATATGTGCCTGGCGGATGCGCTCCCTGAAGAGGTCTTCCCTGTGCTCGTAGAACTCATTGGTCCATCTCCTGAGGGCCAGATGCTCTTGAGGCTCTATGGTGCGGCCTATGTAAGGCTCTGTCTGGGAGAAGTTTTCATCCGTGTTTACTTTGAAGCGCTCGGGTTCACCGAATAAGGCTATCTCGGCAGAGGTCTGTGCCTCCCTGGCGAAGCGGGCCAGCACGCAAGAAAGCTCCTTCAGATGTTCTTCCTGCAGCTCTCCTCTGGCCAGAAGTGATTTCATGAGCCTGTGCTGGGGGATTCTTTTCATCCAGACAGCATAATCCACCACCTGGGCTGCGGGATTGTGCTTCAGAGTGTGGGCCTTGCCGTCAAAGACCACAGTTAAGACACCCAAATACATGTCTGGGGAGAGCCTTCGATTGAGTCTCACCTCCTCCTGACAGAAATGAAGCCTGTGCTCCAAGGTAGTGAAATCCAAGAAGCCGAAATCCACTGGTTTCTTTACCTTGTACACGAATTCATCCCCCACGAAAACAAGGGAGATATGAGTCTGAATAAGCTCCACCTCCCTGGTGGGGTGAGGAAAGGCCTCGGGGTTCATGAGATCTTCTATGAGGCTTCCCAATTAAAAAGCCCTCCAGGCTCCCTCTGTTGGAGGATAAAGGCCAATTCTGGCAAGAATTTCCCCACCCAAGACAAGGCCCAAGAGAAAACTCCAGGCATTGCGCAGCAGCCTTGGCCTGCATCCAGATAAAGCCATGTTTTTTTGCATGGCTTCATCTTTTGGGTGCTTTGGGGCAGGGTTTGGATGGACTGCCCGCCAGACAGGCCGCTAAAGAGTCTACTATCTGATGGGCAGTCTGGCAAGCCGCGGGCTGCATGGGCAAATGATTTGGGGCATGAGGCCCAGGGCCTCCTTTACATCCCCAGGCAAGCCCGCCTAAAATGCCTTTCACCTTTTCTCAGGAGTTCTTTCATGAGGTGGCTCAACAGGCTTATGTTGGCTCTAGGGGCCGGGTTGCTTGTGGTGCTGGTTTTTAAACTGGGTCCCCAAGCGGTCCTGGAACACTTGAGACTCCTGGGATGGCTCTGGGTCCCTTTGCTCTTGTTGGAGGGAGCTGGTGAGGCCATGCACACCACTGCCTGGAGAAAATGCCTGGCCCATGGTCACAAGGACCTGTCCTGGATATACGTGGGGATGGTCAGGCAAGCCGGTATGGCTTTCAATTATCTTACCCCTACGGCCCACATGGGGGGTGAGGTAATAAAAGGCATGCTGCTGGGAAACCTTGGAGACGGTGTCAGTGCTGCCGCCAGCGTAATAGTGGGCAAGCTGGCCTTGGTGTTGTCCCAACTTCTCTTTGTCTCAGCGGGCTCCTTATTGGCCCTTTGGAGTGTTTCCATTGCCCAGCCCATTTTTCTGGCCTGGATTCTAAGCACAACAATTTTTTTCATCGCAATAGGCTTTTTCTTCTGGCTCCAAAAAAAAGGCAGGCTGGGAGGGGTGGCCAGAGCCATGGAGAGGAAAGGACTGGGTGGAAGCCCGGTGCGCAAGGCAGCCCAATGGCTGAGTGTGGTGGATCTGCACCTGGAGAGCTTTCACCAGGAGAGGCCTGGGGATCTTCTCAAGGCAATGCTTCTACACATGGCTGGTTTTTCCTGCGGGATATTTCAGGTGTGGATATTTCTTTTCTCTGCTGATCAGGATTCGCCCCTTTGGACAGGAACGGTGATTTGGTTTCTGGGGGCATGGATGGATCTGGTGGGATTCATGGTGCCGGCTGGCCTGGGGGTCCAGGAGGGCTCCAGGGCCCTCATATTCGACCTTCTGGGTATGAGCGGGGTCTCTGGCTTGGCCCTGGGGCTTGTGCTCAGAGGTACCAAAGCTTTTTGGGCCCTGATGGGGATGGGTTGTTATTTCCTGCTCTTGCGCAGGCCAAATGATTCTGTGGTGGCCTGAGACCGCTCTTGAAAAAGGGGCTTTCAGCATCTTGCCCAAAATTTTTTGCGCTTTGCATACTCACAAGGCTGTGCTATGCTTGCTCGAACTTAATCTGTGTTAGCCTCTTGGGGGAGGTGAGGGGATGTTAGAGAAATTGGGTTGGGTTAGGGTTGGCTTGATATTCCTGATGGGCTTGGGGCTGGCCTTTTCGCAATGGGGCAAGGCCATGGCACAGGAAAGGATAACCCTAAACCTGGATCAGCTCATCCAGATGGCTCTGGATAAGAGTCCTGAAATGGGCCAGGCCCAACAAGACCTGCTCATGGCAGAAAGCGATCTGGAGCAGGCCAAGGCCGCCCGATGGCCCCAGTTGGATGCTCTTGCCATAGGCGGAGTCGTGGATGCTGCAGACAGACCCATTGTGGTGGTATCGCCGAGGCCTGGCCCTGGAGACAGGTACTTGAGGGGCAGGATCGAGAACCCTGACTGGGATCCAGGCGATCTAGGGCCTTTCGGCAGGTTGGAAATCACTGTGGTCCAACCCCTTTACACCTTCGGGAAGATCTCCCACAGGATCGATGCAGCCTTGAGGGGAGTGAACGTACAGAAAGCTGCCAAAGACAAGACCAAAGGGGATGTCATACTTAGGGTCAAGGAACTCTACTTCGCACTTCTTCTGGCCCAGCAGGGAAAGGAAGCTGCTGCGGATGTGGAGTCCTTTGTGGATGATGCCAGAAAGCGCATCCAGCGTCTCATATCCCTGGGCTCCACATCTGTGGACGAAAGCGACCTTTACCGCCTGGAGGCCTATGCGGCAGAGGCCAAACGTTTTAAGGCCAAGGCTGACTCAGGTTCCAGGCTGGCCTATCTGGCCCTGAAGCAGGCCATAGGGTTTCCGGCAGAAAAGGATTTCCAGCTGGACGTCAAGGAGCTTCCCAAGGACGCTAGGGCCTTGGGGGACCAGAGGGATTACATAGAGAAGGCCCTTAGGCACAGGCCTGAGTTGGAGCAGATAGAAAACGGTCTTGAGGCCAAGAAGAGCCTGGTGGAGGCAGCCAAGTCTGACATGTACCCTTCCATCTTCCTTGCAGGCATAGCATCCTTGGCCGGAGCGCCCAATCGGGAGCACATGGATGTGTCTTACATAGGTGACGATTTTAATCACGCCAATGGAGGGGTGGTCTTGGGAGCCAAATGGCACTTCGACTTTGGCATCCAGCAGGCCAAGGTCAGCAAGGCCAGGGCAGAGTATGAGAAGCTCTTGCATACCCGCGAATACGCCATGAGGAACATCCCTCTGCAAGTGGCCAAGTACTACCAAGAGGCCATGGAGCACCTCAACGCATTCAAGGCATCTGAGGAAGCTGCTGTGGCTTCACGCAAATGGGTGGTTGTGGCCTTTGCCAACTTCGACATGGGAGTGGGCCAGGCCAGAGACATCTTCTTTGCAGTGGAGCGTTATGGCAAGAACCAGGGTGATTATCTGCTCTCCCTTCTCAACTATCACTTAGCCCTGTCCAGGCTCAGCAATGCAGTGGCCGAGTATCGTTCGGCATCCAGATGATGGAGAGGAGGTTGGAATAAGGCAAGAAGCCCTGGATGAAGGGATAAGGGATTGAGATCAGGACTTCGTTCTCGCCTGCTTGTGGCTTGGATGGCCTGGGTGCTCCCCAGGCCATATCTAGTTTTGGGGCTGTGCTTTGGCCTGGCAGTGGCCTCTGTCATCTATACGGCCTTTTTCTTGGATTTCAAGACCAGTCAGTTGGATCTCATATCACCCTCCAATCCTCTATTGGCGCTGGCCAAGAGAATCAAACCCTTCGAAGCAAAGGACAGCTTCACCGTGGTGATAGAGGCTTCAGACCCACACAAGGCGGTCTCCTTCCTGGGCAGGATCGTGGAGAGACTGGAGGGGGACAAGGCCCACTACAAAGAAGTCTTCTACAGGGTAGATCCACAGCTCATCAGGCCTTGGGCACTTCTTTACCTGGAAGAAAAGGAGATACAGGACTTAAAAGCACGCATTGAGGAGTATCCCACCCTGGTGCGTGGAATCCTCCAGAGGCCAGATCTGGAGAATTTCCTGGAGCTGGTAAACCAGGAAATGTCAGCTCGCATGGTCGGTGCCCTTTTCACGGACTTCTTGAAACTGGATGCAGAATCCCAAGAACCAGGGGCTAGATCCAAACCCATGGACCTGGGTTTCCTCATAACGGTCTTGGAGGGAATGTGGAGCCATCTTGAGGGGAAGCCCATTTACCGATCCCCATGGTCTGCTTTTTTTCAAGGGGGAGCCTGGGACAGGGATCTGGAGGGATACTTCTGGGCCTCTGAGAAGAGGTTTCTGTTGTTTTTCGTGACCCCCAGGCTGGAGAAGGCTACTTTCTTGAGGGGCAAGGCCTCTCTGGATCATCTTCGAGGCGTAATCAAGGAGGTGGCTCTTGAATTCCCCGATGTCAGGGTGGGAGTAACCGGGCAGGAGGCCCTTAGGACAGACGAGATGAGTGTGGCTTTGGGAGACATGTCCTGGGCAACCTGGATTTCCTTTGCCGGGGTCTGGGCTCTGATGGCCATGTTCTTCAGAAGTGAGGGCAGAACCTTCATACGCATGATATCCATGGTTGTTGGGATGTGCTGGACCTTCGGATGGGCTACCCTGTTCGTGGGGCACCTGAACATACTCTCCATGGTTTTTGCTCCTCTTCTGGTGGGAATAGGGGTGGATTACGGCATCCACTGGTTTGCCCGCATGGAAGAGGAGGAGAAACAATCGGACCGATCGGTTCAGGAGGTCATCCAGCTGGTAGCTGCCAGATCCGGCCCTGGCATCTTGACCGCAGGCATAAGCGCTGCGGTATCCTTCATTCCTTTCATACTGACTGGTTTCAAGGGTTTGGTGGAGCTGGGATTGATATCGGGTGTGGGAATACTGATCCACCTGTTGGCGGATTTCACCGTGCTGCCTGTTCTTAGCCTCTTTGCCCGAGGGCCCAAAAGAAAAGAGGGTGGATCTGAACCTCTTGCCAAGTCCTCCAACCTGTTCAGGTGGGATAGGAGAAAAGCAGGTTGGATTCTTTTGGGAGCCATGGGAGTAAGCGTTATTAGTTTAATCATGGGAACCCGGGTGGGTTTCGACTTGAATCCATTGAATCTCCAGGCCAAAGGAACCCAGTCCGTGGAGTGGGCGGAGAGGCTCCAGGAGGGCTCCAAGAGATCGGTGATCTACGCCTCCTCCTTGGCCGAGTCCATGGAGGAGCTCAGGGAAAAATCTCAGGCATTCAAGGCCCTGCCCACGGTTCATAAGGTGCAAAGTGTGCTCACCCTGCTACCCCAGGAGCAGGAGTCCAAGGCCCAGATTCTGCGCTCTATGTCCTGGGATCTACCCTTAGTGAAGGATTCCCCAGCCCAGGCACCGGCCCCGCGCAAAGAGGTTCTGAGGGACTTGTTGGAGAGAATCAGGTTTAAGATGGATGATTCCGAGGCCGACAAGTGGGGGGCCAGAAGACCTCTGGTGGAGCAGATAGCTGCGGTAAGGAGCCTTACGGGGCAGATCCTGGATGCACTGGACGAGGTACAGGATGCCAATTCGGTGCTGGCCCAGTACCAGAGGCCTTTCAGGGAAGACATACTGGATGCCTTGGACTTGATTCACCAGGCCGCCAACTCCAGAACCATGCAAATAGATGACCTGCCTCAGGCCGTCAAGGATCGATTCTGGAGGGATGGTCAGTATCTCATGAGGATATTCCCTTCGGATAACATCTGGGACCCAGGGCCCAGGGACAGGTTCGTGGCAGAGTTGCGCAGCGTTGATCCACGGGTGGCGGGCGATGCGGTGACCCTTCACGAGTTCACGGATGACTTCAGAAGGGCTACCATCCAGGCTGCCCTGTACGCCCTGGTGGGCAACTTCCTCCTCTTGCTGATCACCTTCAGAAGGTGGCTCCAACCTCTGATAGCTCTGGTTCCGGTGCTGGCCGGAGTGTTATGGATCTTGGGGGCCATGGGCCTGCTAGGCCTGAATTTCAACCTCGCAAACAGCATTTACTTGCCTCTTGTGGTAGGAGCAGGCACAGAGTACGGCATCATTTTGCTCCACAGGTGGCGAGAAGGCTTAATGGAGCCGGGAGGCATGCCAAAGAGCACGGCCAAGGGTGTGATTCTGGCCGAGTTGACCACCACCGTAGGATTCGGTAGCTTGATGATCTGCCGCCACAGGGGGATCTTCAGCCTTGGGGCCCTGGCTTTTGCAGGGAGCTTCTGCGTGCTGGGTGCAGCGGTTCTGGTTTTGCCTGCCATGCTAGCATATTTGAAAGAGCCCTTGGATAGGATCAGGAGGTGAGAATGAGGCGATTCTCTGGAGAAATTTTTGTCTTTGTTGGGGCCTGTGTACTCATTGTGACGAGTCTTTCCATAGCAGCCCAGCATGGCCCCAAGGCGGATGTGGCGGCAATTTTGGAGAGAGCCATGGAAATCCAAACAGAGCCTTCTCTTCAGGGGCCCCAGGGCCGGCCGGAAAGGGCCAGGTTGATAAGACAGCTCATTGCCGAGAACTTTCTGGCTTCGGATATGGCCGCCGAGACCCTTGGCCAGCGATGGAAGGAGCTTCCCAAGCCCCAAAAAGAAGAGTTCACGAAGCTCTTCGTGGAACTGTTCCAGGACTCCTACACCCGCATGGTATTGAACTTCCTCAGAAAAGAGGAGCTGGAATATCCGGAAGAAAGAATAAATGGTGCCAAGGCCTATGTGAAGACCAAGATAAGGCGGCCCAACGAACATATCCCTGTGGACTATCACCTGGTTCAAAGAAACGGCCGATGGTGGGTGGTGGATGTGGATATAGATGGCGTAAGCATAGTTGGAAACTACAAGAACACCTTTGGCAGGTTCTTGGCCAGCCAGCCTCTGGAGAAGCTTCTGGAGAGGATGCGAATTCAGAGTCAGGCAATAAAGGAGGGATCCTAAGCAGGATCTCCATCCAGGCCGACCCTTAGCAGGCTGGCTGCCAAACTCTAGCTTCGTCCGCTGAGCTTGGAGAAGTCGGCTAGCATCAGGAATACACGGGCCAGCCTGGAGAGCATGTTCAATCGGTTGGTCTTCAGCAGTGGGTCAGGATCATTTACCAGGACTGCGTCGAAAAAGGCGTCTAGTTTGCCTCTTTGGGCCGCCAATTCATGGAGGGCCTGCAGATGCTGGGAGTTCTCCATGAACTTTGGAATTTGAGACTCGGCCCAGCTGACCAGCTCCAGAAGCAAGTTCTCCTCAGGCTGGCGGAACAAAGATGGATCCACCTCTGCGGGTGAATGGTCCCCCACTATGTTGAGTACCCTTTTGAAACTCAGGGCCAGATCGGAAAAGCTTTGCTCCTGCATGAACCTTTCCATGGCCTCCAGCCTCTCGAGACTCTGGGGAAGGTCTTGTAGGGCCGATCCCAAAACAGACTGCACCGCAGCTGCATCGTGGCCCTGAGAGACCCAAAGGTTCTCCAGCCTCACCTTGAAGAACTCCCATATGTCCTTGAGGATCCCCTCTTCTATGTCCCCCAACTGGGGCCTTAGGCTATCCAGTGCTTCCTCGATCACGCGGCCCAGATTCAGCCGATACCTCCTTTCCAGAAGGATTCTCAGTACACCCAAGGCTGCCCTTCGCACTCCCAGAGGGTCTCCAGCTCCACTGGGTGGCTCCCCTGCTGCGAAACAGCCCACCACCGTGTCCAGCTTGTCTGCCAGGGCCACCATTGCCCCTACAGGGCCAGAGGGTATTCGGTCCCCTGCAAAGGCGGGAAGATAGTGGTCCCTGATAGCCTCGGCAACCTCCGCTGGCTCTCCCTGCAAGAGTGCATAATGCATTCCCATGATGCCCTGAAGGCTGGGGAACTCTCCTACCATGTCTGTGGTGAGATCGGCTTTGCAAAGAAAGGCAGCCCTTTGCACCTGGGCCACCCAGGCTGGCTCCAGCTGCGTGGCCAACTTTTCAGCCAGGGACTGGATCCTCAGCACCTTTTCCATCATGGTTCCCAGCTTGGCATGAAAGATGATTCCCGAAAGCTTTTGGACTCTTTCTTGAAGAGGCTGCCTGGCGTCCTCCTGGAAAAAGAACCTGGCATCCGATAGCCTTGCCCTGAGGACCCTTTCGTTTCCCTTGCGAATGGCCTCCAGAGAAGATGGACTAAGGTTGGCTATGTTGACAAAGTAGGGAAGCAGGTTTCCATTTTCATCCTGGATGGAAAAGAACTTCTGATGCTCCCGCATGGAAGTGATCAAGACTTCTCTTGGAAGCTCCAGGAACTCCTTCTGGAACTCGCCTGTCACAACAACCGGATACTCCACCAGGTATGTGACTGTGTTAAGAAGCTCTGGATCCTCCAGGAGCCTCCCTCCCAGAGATCGAGCTGCCCGATCGGCTTCGGTCCTAATCATCTGGGCGCGTTCCTGGGGATCCACTATTACATAGAGGCTTCGGCAGAGATCCAGATAATGCTTGGGATGATCCACCATTGCTTGCCCTGGACTCATAAACCTGTGGCCACGGGTGTTATGAGAGCTCTGAAGGAAGTCCAACTGAAATGGAATCAACTCCCGCTCTAGAAGTGCCAATATCCAATGGATAGGTCTGGCGAAGCGCAAGGAGTGGTCCCCCCAACGCATGGACTTGGGAAATGGAATCTGGGTTATCCATCGGGGAAGCTCCTCTGCCAGGAGATCCCTAGTTGCTCTACCTGCCTGCCTTTTTCTGGCGGCCAGATACCTGCCCTTCGGAGTCTCCACGACTCTAAGCTCCTCCAGGGTCACCCCCTGGGCGCGTGCAAAGCCCAAGGCAGCCTTGGTGGGTTGTCCCTGGGGGTCAAAGGCCACTTTTTCAGGCGGACCCATCACCTCTTGATCCAAATCAGGCTGTGACTCTGAAACACCCTCCACCATGAGGACCAGCCTCCTGGGGGTCCCCCATGTGTGCACCGATTCAAAAGAGAGCCTCAGGTTAGCCAGGCTTGTGCGGGCTGATTGCGCCAAGGATTCCAGAGCTGGCTGGATATATGAGGCCGGGATTTCTTCGGTGCCCACTTCCAACAATAGATCTGCCACGTTTGTCCTCCTTTGATTTTGAAAAACGGGTTTCTTGTACCATGCCCTGAATAAAGTCACAAGAGTGTCTCGCGGGGTGGGGGGCTTGTTGCAAAGTAGAGCTGTCCATTACGGCTGCCTGCAGCTGCTTGACTGAGAGGCAGGAGCACGGATATTATAGAAAGTCTAAATGATGGGGCTGTAAGGGGCTCGATGCCCGTTGGGTGCAAGCAGGAGGCAGATATGTATGCTATCATTGAGTCAGGGGGGAAGCAATACCGGGTCAAGGCAGGGGACCTGGTGAGAGTGGAGCGGATTCAAGGGGAAGTAGGACAAAAGCTTGAAATGCAGCCAGTGCTGCTGGTCCAGCAAGGGGATCAGGTAAGTATTGGACAACCTCATCTTGCAGGTGCCTGCGTGGTAGCCAGGATCGAGCAGCAGGGAAGATCCCGCAAGATAAGGGTCTTCAGAATGAGGAGGCGCAAGCGTTTTAGAAAGACTCAGGGGCACAGGCAGGATTTCACCGGGCTTCGCATAGAAGAGATACGTTTGCAATAGGGGGGGATAGCTGTGGCTCACAAGAAAGCCGTGGGAAGTTCCAGAAACGGTAGAGACAGCCAAGGTCAGCGCCGGGGTGTCAAGCGCTTTGGGGGGCAGCGGGTCAAAGCGGGAAATATCCTGGTAAGGCAGGTGGGAAGCAGGTTCCATCCCGGCCTGAACGTTGGCATGGGAAGGGATTTTACACTCTTTGCCAAGATAGATGGCGTGGTACATTTTGAGACAAAGGGGCAGCGCCGCAAGGTGGTAAGCGTCTATTCCGATTGATATCTGCCTGAATTTGTGCAAAACAGTTTAAGGGGGGTTCCCATCCATCATCCTCCCGTGGCCCTTGCCAGGGGATAAAGACAGGATGCATGCCTTTTATAGATGAGGCCAAGATTTACGTTCGCTCTGGAAGGGGCGGCCGAGGCTGTGTCAGTTTCCGCAGAGAGAAGTTCCGACCAAGAGGGGGGCCGGACGGCGGGGACGGTGGCCGAGGTGGAGACGTGGTGATCGAGGCCTCTTTACATGTCCAAACTCTGCTGGATTATTCTTACAAGAGGCACTTTCAGGCCAGCTCCGGGCGTCATGGGGAAGGAAACGAGCGGCACGGAGCTGACGGGGAGGATTTGGTGCTGAGAGTGCCGGTTGGCACCGTTGTGCGGGAGCTGGAAAGCGGCAGGGTGCTGGCGGACCTGACCTTTGCAGGCCAGCGTGTGGTGGTAGCCAAAGGGGGGCATGGGGGAAAGGGCAATGCCAGGTTCGCCACTCCCACCCGCCAGGCTCCCAGGTTTTCTACACCTCCTGGAGAGGGTGAGGAGCATTGGATTCTGCTGGAACTGAAAATCCTGGCGGATGTGGGGCTTGTGGGGCTGCCCAATGCAGGCAAGTCTTCCTTGCTAGCCAGGATCTCCTCTGCTAGGCCCAAGGTGGCCCCTTATCCTTTTACCACATTGAACCCCAACCTGGGGGTTGTAGAGTCCCCGGATGGGGAGAGAATGGTGGTGGCCGATCTGCCAGGACTGGTGGAGGGAGCCCACCGTGGCGTTGGTCTGGGGCTTAGATTCCTTAGGCATGTGGAACGCACAAGGCTTCTGCTTTATGTCCTGGACTTGGATCCCCAGAGGGAAAAGGGTCCCCTGGAAGACCTCAACATCCTGCGGCAGGAACTGGAGATGTACCAGCCGGAGTTGCTGCATAGACCCTTCCTTGTGGCCCTCAACAAGGCGGATCTTCCTGGGGCCAGGCTCCGTGCCTTGCAGTTGCGCAATCTGCTTGGCCAGGACTCGTTGAAATGCTTCGATGTGAGCGCCCTTACAGGAGAGGGATTGGATGATCTGCTAAGAGAGCTTTTCTCAAGGCTCAAGGATCTGCCTTCGGGGCAGGCAAACAGCGTGCAAGGGGGTATGGTGGGGTGAGCGGCCAGTTGAACCGGGCCGATATTTTGAGCCAGGTCAGGCGGGTTGTTGTAAAGGTAGGCAGCGCCGTGCTTACCTCAGGCCATGGTGGGCTGGATGAGCAACGAATCCAGAACATGTGCGACGATCTCTCCAGAGCCCTTGGCAAGGGCTACCAACTGGTGCTAGTCAGCTCTGGGGCCATTGCTGCAGGTACACGCAAGATAGGACTTCGGAAAAAGCCCAAGAGTATTCCTGAAAAACAGGCTGCGGCTGCAGTGGGCCAGGCCAGGCTCATGTGGATGTACGAGAAGTGCTTTGCAAGGACAGGCCGAAAGGTGGCCCAAATTCTGCTCACCAGGGAAGACCTGGCAGATCGCAGAAGATTTCTCAATGCCAGAAACACCCTCTTCACCCTCATACGTTGGGGCATCCTTCCCATCATCAACGAGAATGACACGGTTGTGACAGAGGAAATCCAGTTTGGGGATAACGACTGCCTTTCGGCCCTGGTGACCAATCTTGTGCAGGCTGAACTCCTGATAATTCTGACTGATACTGACGGAGTCTTTGACAAGGATCCCAAGCTACACCCCGAGGCCCATCGCATTGCCGTGGTGCAGGATGTGGACGAGAGAATATTCTCCATGGTGGAACTAACCACCAGCGAGGTAGGAACAGGAGGAATGATCTCCAAGCTTCAAGCTTCCAGGACTGCTTCTGTGTACGGAGTGCCTACTGTGATCACCAGCGGAAGCAGGGAAAGAGTCTTGGAGAGAGTACTGGCGGGAGAGGAGCTGGGGACCCTGGTACTTCCTCGCGAGAATCGGATAAATAGCTGGAAGCATTGGATAGCTTACTCCAGGACCGTTTGTGGGGCATTGGTGGTGGATCAGGGAGCACGCAAGGCAGTGGTGGAGAGAGGAAAGAGCTTGCTTCCATCGGGCATCAGGGAGGTCAGAGGGAACTTCGGCTCGGGAGACTCGGTGAGCTGCCTGGGGGAGGACGGAGCGGAATTTGCAAGGGGCCTTGTAAATTACAGCTCAGAAGAGCTACGTAGAATTCAAGGGCACAAGAGTTCAGAAATAGAGTCCATTCTGGGCTACAGGTACTTTGACGAGGTCATCCACAGGGACGATTTGGTTGTGTTGTGTTGAGGCCAGGTGGGGAGGTTTTTCACATGAACGTCAGGGAAGTGGCTTTGCAGGCCAAAGAGGCAGCCAGGACTTTGGCCAAGATCTCCTCGGATCGCAAGGAGCGAGCCCTCAGGCTCATGGCCCAGAGGCTGGAAGACCAATCCAGCGAGCTACTGGAGCAGAACCGCTTGGACTTGGAAGAGGCCAAAAGCTCTGGTTTGTCGGGTCCCATGTTGGACAGGCTGACTCTCACACAGGCCAGGATCTCGGAGATGGCCCAGGGGATCAGGGAGGTGGCCGGGTTGCCAGATCCGGTGGGCCAGGTGGTGCGCATGTGGAGGAGGCCCAACGGGCTTCTGGTGGGACGCATGAGAATTCCTCTGGGTGTTGTGGGAATCATTTACGAGGCCAGGCCCAATGTGACAGCAGATGCGGCTGCTCTTTGCATCAAATCTGGCAATGGTGTGGTCCTGAGGGGGGGCTCGGAAGCCTTTCGTTCCAACCAGGCCATAGTAAAGATCCTGCAGCAGGCTCTGGGAGAACAGGGCTTGCCCCAGGGGGCAATAGGAATGATTCCAACCACCCACAGAAGCGCGATCAAAGAGATGCTCCAGTTGGAGGGTATCATAGATGTTATCATCCCCAGGGGAGGAGAAGAGCTGATAAGGGCTGTTGTATCCGAATCCAGGATCCCTGTCATAAAACATTACAAGGGGGTCTGCCATGTGTTTGTGGACGAGTCCGCAGACCTGCAAATGGCCGAAAATATCTGTCTAAACGCCAAGCTACATAGACCGGCTGTCTGTAACGCCATGGAAACCCTTCTGGTTCATGAGAAGATATCCCAGGAGTTCTTGCCCAGGATAGGGGCCAAGCTCATGGACAGGGGGGTGGAATTGCGAGGTTGCAGTAGAACAAGGCAGATTCTTCCGGCTGCCAAGCCAGCTACCGAGGAGGACTGGTACGCTGAGTACAATGACCTGATCCTGGCCGTTCGTGTTGTACAAGGGCTGCAGCAAGCCATGGATCACATAGCAAAATATGGTTCGGACCACACCGAATCCATCGTGACCAGAGACTACAACAATGCCCAACGCTTTCTCCAGGAGGTGCAGTCATCCGTGGTATTGGTCAATGCCTCAACCCGTTTCAGCGACGGTTACCAGCTGGGACTGGGGGCCGAGATAGGCATAAGCACCACAAGGCTCCACGCATACGGCCCCATGGGCGTGGAGGAGTTGACTACCACCAAGTTCGTGGTCTACGGCGACGGGCAGGTACGGGAATAGGGTGCGAATAGGGGTTTTTGGCGGAACCTTTGACCCGATTCACTACGGCCATCTGAGGCTGGCCGAAGAGGCCCGGGAATCTTTTTGCCTGGAGATGATCCTGTTCATCCCGGCTTCTGTGCCACCACACAAGACCCACAAGAAGGTCTCCCACATAGAGCACAGATTGGAGATGGTGAGAAGGGCAGTGGCTGGGAATCCAGCATTCCAGGTATCGGACCTGGAATGCAGCCGACCTGGAGTCTCTTACTCGGTGGAGACCCTTCGTTTGATGCAGCAGCTGCAGGGTCCTGAGGTGGAAATGTTTTTCCTGGCTGGCTTGGATGCTTTTCTGAATATTCACACGTGGAAGGCCTTTCCGGAGCTCTTTGAAATGAGCAACTGGATTGTGCTGGGAAGAGCCGGTTTCAGACCTTCTGGGAAAAGAGCATTGCCAGCCAAGCTGAGGAGCATTTTTCGCTATGATCCCAAGGAGCGTGCCTGGGTTCACCCCAGTGGGCACAGGGTTTTCTTCAGGGGCTTCCGATCTCTGGATGTTTCAGGCACTGAAATCAGAGCCCTTCTAAGATCCGGGCGTTCCATAAGATATCTTGTGCCAGAGGAGGTGGCCGGATACATAGCCCTGCACCGCCTTTATGCAGTGGAAGCCGGTGCAAAGACCAAGGAGCCGGGGCATGGCCCGTGAGCAAAGCCGCAATATTGTAAAGAAGGAGGGGACCTCGGAAGAGAAATCCCTGCTCATCGCCAGGTTTATGCAGGCCAAGAAAGCCCAGAACATTCTCATATTGGACCTCAGGCAGGTTGCTTCATTCACAGACTATTTTGTGATTTGCACAGGCAGATCCGACAGGCAGGTACAGGCCATAGCAGAACACCTGGAGCGAGAACTCAAGGGCCTGAAGTGGAAACCCACGGCTGTTGAAGGCCTGGGTGTGGCGCGATGGGTTCTGATGGATTTCGGAGACGTCATAGTGCACATCTTCCAGAAACAGATAAGAGAATTCTACGACTTGGAAGGCCTTTGGTCAGATGCCCCCAGGCTTGAGTTTCCTGAAGACACAGAGTCCATGGATACGGAAGTGGAAGAAGACTTTTAGGACTTTTTCTTCTCACCCAAGCCCGCACCATGGCCTGGGACCAGTCAAGCAGGGGGCCGAGTCCCCAACCAACAGGTACATTATTCCATTTTCAGGCCAAGACCAGGCAAGGAACCCATGGGAAAAAAACAGGCTGCATTTGAGCCCCAATCGGTCTAGCCCATAAGATCCTGAAATCAGCCCTCAATCATTTACTTATCATGAACACTGCAGGCTAGAAACGATGTGGGGCTTCCTTTAAACTTGATCCGTAACCAAGGAAGATGGCCGTGCTCATCGGGGGGCAACAGACTCGCAGGTATCACCCAGCAGTAGCCAGGCATGTGTTGAGGTTTTCCGGTCAGGTTCTTTTTGGGAGCAAAGGGGAAATCTCTTTGTTTTCAGGCCAAGAGCCCCAGTGGCTTGGGAAGGTCATCAGCTGCCCATTGCCTGTGGGTTATGCGTGTAGAAGGATTCCTTGGGAATTTGGAACAGGCAAGAAATGAATCTGGCTGAGCATCTAGGTGGCTTGCTGAGTTCTTTGGTGGAGCTGGTTTTCCCCCCTGTATGCGTTCTTTGTGAGGGGGACATGAAGCCTTGCCAGGAGGAATCCCACAAGCTCCTGCTTTGGAGGGGCCATGGTATCTGTGGGAGTTGTTTCAAGGAAATATCATGGCTGGTTCCTCCTTTTTGTCCGAGTTGTGCTTTGCCTATTCATTCCTCGGCCGTTTCATCTCACTTTTGCGGGGAATGCATGGCGGATCCGCCCCCTTTTCAGTGGGCTCGAGCCCTGGTGGTTTACGACCAGGAGATCTTCCCTCTTTTGCACAAGATGAAATACGGTCGTGACAGTTCCCTGGCCTGTTTCATGGGTTGGCTGCTGGCTGTGAATCTAAAAGAGGAATTGGAGTGCCTGGATCTGCATCTGGTAGTTCCCATTCCATTGCATCCGAGTCGCTTGAGACAAAGGGGGTTCAATCAGGCTGCTGTCATGGGAAGGGCGATTGCCAAGAGTTTGGGAGTGCCCATGGGACTGGGGCTCTTGAACCGGCACAGATATACCCCACCTCAGGTGGGTCTCAGCAAGATGGAGAGGCGGAAAAATGTAAGAGGGGCTTTTTCGGTAAAAGGGAAAAACCGGTTGAAAGGAAAAAGAATCCTGCTTGTGGATGATGTTTACACAACAGGAGCCACTCTTAGGGAAGCTTCCAGGGAGCTACTCAAAAACGGTGCGGATCAGGTGTACGTGATGAGCTTTGCCAGGGTGCTTTGAACCCAGGGCCAGGAGGCCCTTTTGCAAACTAGCCTTAAATATTAATGAAAATGGAATCTGTGGGTGCGATTTTCACAGGCAGTGGATCAGGCGGTGATTCCTTGGGCATATCCCAAGTGATTGGATTTGCCCTTGATGAGAGCATGATTTCTCTTGGGGGCAGGAGCGGGTTTCAAGCAAAGAGAAGCTCATGGTTTATCCCTGATTCCAGAGGCCTTGTTGAAGAGCCAGGGTGGGGTTTTGACCAAGGTGGGTGAGTTTGTTGGGCCTGGGTTGTGCTATGGCCTGTAACATGTTATTTTGCTTTGAAATTTGAGCCTGGAGCCAGACACGGTGCAAAATCGGTCCCTAGGGGCTAAGCCAATGATATTGTGAAGTGAATACCTCATTGAAGAGAAAAGCTAAGGGGTGTCTTTATCTTGGAGAAGGGTTTGACCGCCATGACCCAGATGTTTGGGGGGGCTCTTGTAACACCGGCCCAGATCGTTTTCCCAAGGCCCATCAGGTAGAAGGTTAAGCCCTTGGTACCTTTACCCGGTTTAAGATCTGGGAGCGACTCCATAGGGGAAACCAGGCTGCATTTCAGAAGCAATGGGTTCATACCAGCACATGGTGAAGGTGGCCTGTATCATTTAGTGATCCTCAACAATGGGGGCTAGAGGCTAGGGAGGTTTGATGGGAGATTCTCGAAAGGGCCCAAAGGCTGTATGGGCTGTGGGTGGGGGCAAGGGGGGTACAGGAAAGACCCTTATTGCCAGCAACATAGCCATATCTCTTGCCAAGAGGGGTCAAAGAGTTCTTCTGGTGGATGCCGATGTAGGTGGAGCTAACCTGCACACTTGCCTGGGGATTGAGAGACCCAGGTACACTCTAGGGGCTTTCTTCCAGGGAAACCACGGCGACCTGAGCGACTTCATGGAAGAAACCGGGGTGGCCAATCTTCTCCTGGTAAGTGGCACCCTGGACTATCCCATCAGGGGCCCCAAGGTGAGGGATATGAACAGGCTGCGCAATGCCCTTAGGCGCGCGCAGGTGGACTATGTGATTCTTGACATAGGTTCAGGAAGCGCTCAGACAACCATGGAACTTTTCCTGATGGCCAGCCTCGGGCTCTACGTAATAGTCCCAGAGCCCACCTCCATAGAGAACACCTATAGATTCCTCAAAGAGGCCCTTTATTGGACCCTGGTCAGAAGCACCAGAAAACGCACCGTGAAAAGTGCTCTCAACAAGGCCTTTCATGTGGGCAAGGTAGAGGATTTTCAACCTGTTCCGGAACTCCTGAGACAATTGAGCCGCACAGAGCCCCTTGTGAGCCGGATTCTGAAATCCAGTTTGGAAAGTTTTCAGGTGAGGCTGGTGTTGAACCAGGTGCGCCGGTATGAGGATGTAGAGGTGGGATTCTCGGTAAGGAGCGCAGTGCACAAATATTTCGGTCTGCGGGTGGACTACAGCGGGTACATAAACTTCGACGAGAGGGTCATCCAGTGTGTTCGTTCCCGGCAGTCTCTCTTGCAGAGTTTTCCGGAATCCAACGCTGCCAAGTGTATAGAAAACCTGACTCAGAGACTCCTTAGCCAGGGCCAGCTTGCCTTTGATTTCTTTTGACACGAGGCCGTAATCCCATGATAGAACTTGGCACACTGAATCCTTACGAGGTCTTGGACGTGGATCCAAGGGCCACGGTGGCCGAGATAAAAAGGGCTTTCCAGATAGCCCTGAAGACCTATGGACCAGGCCACATGGCCACAGCAGGGCTTTTCACAGAGGAGCAGCGAGAGGAAATCCTGAGCAAGGTCCACGAGGCCTATAACGTGCTGATGGATCCCGAGCGCCGGGGCCACTGGGACGAAATTCTGAGGCAAAAGGGGCTCTACCCCCTCGAGGCTGAGCAGCAGCACGGGGTCTCGGCCCCAGATGTGGCAGTACCCATTCCACCCAAGCCCAAGGGCCTGGAAGCCCAGTCTCAGGAAGATCCCAAGGTGAGGCAAGAGAGAGAACAGCGGGTCAGGGAGCTTTTGGCCGAAGCACAACACAAGGGGGAGTGGACAGGGGCCTTGCTGCGTCAAGTGCGCGAGGTGCGCTCCATGACTCTGGATGAAATAGCTCAGAAAACCAAGATTGGAAGAGGACATCTCAGATCCATCGAGGAGGACTCCTATGAGTTTCTGCCTCCTGACGTTTACGTGAAAGGTTTCATAACCCAGATAGCCAAGGTTCTGGGGCTGGATCCGGGTGTAGTGGCTCCTAGGATAATGGATCGGATTCGAAAGATCAGGGGGCCTCGTTAAGAAAGGAGATGGAGCTGCTGTTGAAGTGCTAAGAGTTCTCTAAGAGACGGGAAAGGAGAGATCCAGCATGTTCGATGCTTACCCCAAGCTGGTGGTGCTCAAGGATGGGACTTCGGTGTTGCTGCGGCCCATGGTCTTGTCAGACGAGCCTGGCCTGAACGATTTCTTTTCCCGTATCCCGGAAAAGGAGAGATGGTTCAGGCGGGAAAACGTGTCCGATCCCCAGGTCATAAAGAGTTGGTTTCAGCAGATGGACTACCAGAGGGTTCTCCCCATGGTGGCCGTGAGGGAATCCGATGGACTCATCGTGGCCAACCTGAGCCTCCACAGGCGCTCCTGGGGTTGTTTGAGCCATGTGGGACATATCCGCATCATGGTGGACCCCATGTACAGGGGTCAGAGACTTGGGACCTGGATGATCCTGGATCTGGTGAAACTGGCCATGGGCATGGGGGTGGAGAAACTGGTGGCTGAATTTGTGGCAGGGGTCGAGGATGCTGCCATGAGGGGTGTGCAGAAGCTGGATTTCTTCAAGGCGGCTGTTTTGGAGGACTATGTGAAGGACCCTGAGGGGGGTTACCATGACCTGGTCATAATGGTGAAAAACCTGCACAGGGACTGGAGCGATTTCTGATGGGCCCTGATCCCAGGCAGACCCGAGAGCTCAGGGTAAGGACCCCCAGGGGAGAGTTGCTTTTCAGGTCCCTTTGCCAGCCTGGTTCTTTCCTCGGCTTGAGACTGGACTGCGGGCTTGGGAATTTCCCTCATTATTCTTCCATGATACAGAAGTTGGAGATGTTTGAATGCATAGCCTCAGGGGAGGATGGCAACGTGCTCTTGACCCTGGCCAATGGGAATAATGTGGTGGCATATGCCTGCTGCTACTATCCCTCTGCAGGTGAAAGGTGGGCTGCTCTGGGAAAACTCATGTACGAGATGGGAGCCATTGAGGTAAGCCGAAATTGGAGAAACCTAGGTATTGCACAAATATTGGTGCGCATGGCCATGGACAGAGATTTTTACGAGGACAAGATAGCCTACATGAACGGCTTTTCCTGGCACTGGGATCTGGAAGGCACGGGCTACACTCTGGCTCAGTATCGTCAGATGATGATCAACCTTATGAAACCGTACGGTTTCAAGGAATACCCGACCAATGAGCCCAACATAGCCATCAGGGAGGAGAATGTTTTTCTGGCCAGAATAGGATCAAGAGTCTCACAGCGAGATGTCCTGCGTTTCAGGAAACTGCTGTTTGGAATTGTGGACAAGAACTGACTCAACATGGATCATGGAGCAACTAGTTAAAACGCATGCCTCGTTGGGCAAAGGAGTTTTTTATGGTGTGGATTATTCCAAAGGATGGGTGGCCTGGGGGTTAGGTCTCCAAGAGCTTAGCACCTTTACCCATTTTCAGATCTAGACAGAAACCAGGCTGCATTTGAACTTAATTGGTTCATGTAAGGATATTGTGAAGGTATCCTTAGCTTCAGCACCGGATCAGCGTCCCATAAATCTCTGTCTAATCTCCTCTCTTTCCTGAGGGCTCAACTTATCTGGATTCCTCAGCTTCTGGCGATAGCGCAACTTTTCTTCCTGGGGAAGGCTTCTCCACTGTTCAAATCGTTTTCGATAGAGGTCCTGATCTTGAGGAGGAAGGCTCTTCCACCTCTGCCATCTTTCCCTTAGGTCTTCTCTTTTTTCTGGCGGCAGGGAGCGGAATTGCTGGAGCCTTTGATGGAGCCTCTCCCTCTCCTCTGGGGTAAGTCTCTTGGGAGTCTCATAAGGGACCTTGTTTCTCTCCAGGGGTGGGGGTGGAAGCCTTCGTTCCCCTGTAGGGGGCGGTTTTAGTCTTCGAAGTGGATCTTGATCTGAGCTTCTCTCAGAGGCAATGGGCCCCTGGGGCCCAGTGGTTTGAGCAAAAACTTCTGGCAATGGGCCGAATCCAAGCAAAAGCATTACACAGCCCCCAATTCCGAGGAGCAGTTTCAAGAAAGCTCTTGCTCCCTTTGATGCCCCTGGCTCTATTCTGCCCATTTTCTTCACTGCCTGACTCCTCCCAAAAACACGGGCCTTCTCAGAGCACAGCTTCCTTCTTGTCCAAGATCTGAACCAGCTTTTGGATCACGTCCATGTCTTCCAAGAGTTCCATATCCTCAAGCAGATCCCCTTCCTGAGCCAAGAGCCTCTCTTCGCTTTCACGGCCTCCCACGTCCACCCCATGAGGAGTCAACTGCTGCCAGCCAAACCATCCTGCCACAAGAATCATGACAGCCCCGGCCAGGGCAGGAAGCGGCAACCTGAAAGGTAAAGCCAAATCTTTGAGCCGGAAGTGCCTTCTGTCCAGCTTGTGGAAAATAGATCTTCGAAGTGCCATGGACTCAAAGGGCGCAGGCTCAGGGAAAAGCCAGCTCTTTTTGACCTTCATGAGCATGCTCTTTAACTTTTCCCTTTCCTGCTGGCATTCCTGGCATGTTGCCAAATGTTCCCGCCACTTGTCATGCTCGGGAAGCGTCTCTCCATAAACATCCAGGAGGAGCTGCTCTCGGAATCGGGAACATTCCTTCATGATCATTGCCTCCTTGATCATTCTCACAGCCAGTCCTTGAGCTCCTGCTGAAGCCTGTGGGTGGCCCTGAACAGATGACTCTTAACTGTTCCCTCTGCGGCTCCCATGAGTTCCGAGATCTCTTTCAGGCTCATGCCGTGGATGACCTTGAGCTGAAGCGCCATCCTTTGCCTGGGAGGAAGTCCCTCCAATGCCTTTCGCACCTGCTTGGAAAGCTCCTTGCTGCTAAGCATGGCCAGAGGATCAGAACCAGGCGTGAGATCTGCCTGGGCCTCTAGCTCGTCAGATTCATCCTGTTCATCTGACCTGGATCTCCAGAAGGAAAATAGATTGTCCCACCTAAGCTTTCTTCGCCTTCCATCCAGGCAGGTATTGACCACGATCCTGAAAAGCCAGGTGTAAAATGTTGAATCTCCCCGGAAGCTCCCAATGTTGCGAAAAGCCCTCAGAAAAGCTTCTTGAGTCAGGTCCTGGGCTTCCAAGGTGTCGCCCAGGCACATGTGCAGGGCCAGGGCGAAGGCCCGATCCTGATGGCGCACCACCAGCTGCTCGAAGGCCCTTCGATCTCCGGCTTTGGCCGCCTCCACAAGCTCTTCATCGCTGCGATCCATATAGGCCGCGGGTCGCTCCTGTTGCTTGAGCCATAAGGCTTCTTGATTCTTATAGCACAGGAGCCCTGTGCTCACAACAGAAGCCTCCAACGCGGCCGAGCTACAATCCATGTGCTTCCCCCTTTTCCCAAGCCCGTCTCATTGAATATGACGGCTTACTCCGCCATCCAGGTTTACCTGTAAAAAGACCAAAGATTTGAAAACATCTCTTTAACCCAGATTTCGCTTTAATTGATTTCAGTGGGGAGAGGAGCGGCGGTTTCATCGTGTAAGGTCTTGAAATGAAAAG
>JBBFLE010000013.1:0-73834 GCA_037481695.1 bacterium
TACAGAAAAACTACGATTAACTTACCGATTTGACTACGTTTTTCCTTCAGAAACGGAAATAACTTGTAAAGTCCTGTCATACTTCCCTGGCCTGAAAAGACCGCCATAAGCTTTGGAGCAAAAGAATTCCAGTAGATCAAACTTGGACCAAAAGCCTATCTAAGCTTAGAAATAACCTGAGAAGGTGTTTTGGGGCCAATGAGCAGATTCATGATACTGCTGGGAACACTCGGGGTGTTACTTTGCGGCTGTGAGATGAACTACCTTCTCAGCCAGGGGTATCACCAAGTCAAGCTCCTGGCAGCTCGCAGATCCTTGGAAGATGTCCTGTCAGACCCATCTACACCTGAATTGATCAGGGAGCGTATCCGGTTGGTTCAGGACATCTGCGAGTTCGCACACAAGGAACTGGGCCTGCAAAGCGCAAAATCTTACCGCTCCTTCATAGAGATCCCGGGATCGGTGGTGGCATATGTTGTATCCGCCTGTCCCAAAGACAGACTTGAACCATATCTTTGGCGCTTTCCTTTACTGGGATCCTTCCCATACAAGGGTTTTTTCAACCTCCAAGAGGCCCAGAGGGAAAAGGAGTCCCTGGAAAAAGAAGGGCTTGACACCCACTTGACAGGGGTTTCGGCCTTCAGTGCTCTGGGCTGGTTCGCAGACCCCATTTATTCCTCGATGCTCAGAATGGATGATATGGAACTGTGCTACACCATTTTTCATGAGCTGGCCCATGCCACCGTGTTTTTCCCTGACCGGGTAGAGTTTAACGAACAGTTTGCTACCTTTGTGGGTTGGCAGGCCACGGTTAGATTCCTGACAGAACAGAAGGGTTCCCATCACGCCACCAAGGTCATCCAGCTCCTGGAGGAGGAACACGCCTTGGCGCAAGTGCTAAAAGAGGTGAAAGATGAGTTGACAGATCTCTATGGCTCGCCCCTGAGCAGAGAAGAAAAACTCTTGAGAAGGGAAATGGTTTTTCAAGAGGCCAGGATGCGTTTGAGCCGCACTGGAAGAGCAAGACTCCAGAGCCTGGCCGCCATGGAATGGAACAACGCCTCTTTCTTGGCCTTGTGGCGTTACCGCTACGACACAGGAGAGCTTGCAAGCCTCTTGTCGAAGTTGAAAGGAGACCTAAGGGCTCTTATAGAGATGGTAATATCCTGGAGAGAACAAGGCATGGATCCCATGGACAAACTGCTTGATGAAATAAGGTAGGAAAGCGGGGCATGGCGCCCCGCATCAATGGAAGATTTCAGGCCCCGTCTATGGTGTGCCTTTCCTTTGCAGTAAACCACCCTTCGGGATTCTGGAAATACTCCATGGTGTCCTTGAGAGAAACAAGATGGTCATGCTCCATGGAAGCCAGGAAGTTGAAGAATTCCTTCTCTTCAGGAGCTTCCACCTTCTGGGCCAGGTCTCTGTAGAAAGCCTCCCCTTTCTGCTCAAACTCTATGGCAATACGTACTGCTTCTAAATCGTCTCGGTCCGCCAGGGAGAGCCGCTGGGGGGACTCGGCGAAAGATCTCAAAACTTCCCGAACCTGGGTGCCCTTGACCTCCAATGGCACATCCTGGGGCCAACGACCCTGCTCCTGCAGCTTGCCGTGAAGAGCCTTGATCCTCTCCATGTGTTCCCGCTCGTCGTGGGCCAAGGAAACAAACATCTTCTTGCCCAGTGGATTGCTGGTCCGCTCACTGTGTTTGCGATAGAACTCTGCCTCCCTGGCTTCGTTCTCCATGGCCACTTCCAGGGCCTTCATCCTCTGTTGCCTATCCATGTACATCCTCCTTTTTCTTTTCTCGCTGCGCGCTATTGGTGAACATGAAAAGATGCAAGTCTCATTTCATCCTCGGCTCAAAGAAGCTCTTGAAGAAAACCAAGGGTCCCCCTTTTTTTGCCCGGTATAACTCTCCAAGGGATTTGGGCCAAGATCAATGCTCATAAAATTAAGCCTACATTTCATGCTACACTGAGTCCACCACAGTTTCAAATTCCGGCGGGATGGCCAAGGCAAATCAATACATTTTCACCCATTGACCAGTATGTGCCGGGATATATTAGATTATCTTGTCCGCTTGTCTTGGGTTCAGGAGGCCACAAGCCCCGGTTCACAGGCCCTGGTAATTATTCAGGCTGGGTTGTTTGCTCGCAAAGAGGCAGCCTCACCGTGAAGGTGGTGGTCTTCTCATCCACTGAGACCTCCACCTGACCACGAAGCAGTCTTACTATTCTATGAGTTATGTGGAGTCCTCTTCCCCTCCCCTGTCCATCCAGCAGCTTCTGTCTGTCTTCCTCAGGAATTCTGCCGGTGTTTTGAATCTCAACGCAGGCTCTGCCTTCTTCATCTTTGAATGTTCTGACCCAGAGGCTGCCTCCCATGGGGGGGATGGCATTGGTGGCATTGTTGAGAAGATTGTCCAATACCCTCTCTAGGTGAAGAGGATAACAGCGTATCCAGAGATCCTCCTCCAAGGGCCCTAAATTCATCACCACATTTTGTTTGAGTTGTTCTTTGATGGCCTGTTCGTTTATCTCCACACGACGCCTGAGTCTCTCCGTGAGGTTCACCACCTCTTCCTTGCCTACTCCATATACACTCAGGGCTAGCTCCTGCAGCCGGCTGGTTTCCTCAAGAAGAATCTCCACACACCTTCTTATCTCCTGGCTCCCTCCACCAGGGCAACTTTTTTCCAAGAGCCCCTTCAACCTCCTGGCAAAACCGGCAGTGGCTATGGCCGGATTCTTGAAATCGTGAAGGATGTCGTCCAACCTTTCCATTTGCTGGGCCTTCACCAGTTCTCTGCCCAAGAAAAGCAGGATCTCTATCTCCTCTTCTGTGTAGCCGGTTCTCTTTTCCAAGGCATCGAAGGTCATGAAGTGATTCAATTCCTCCTCTCCGCTCAGGGGCACGTAGAGAATGGAATTGATATTGTGGACCTTTGCCATGCGTTTAAGATTTTCTGAGATCAGACTGCTTTTCTGTGGGTCCCTGACCAACACATATGATGGAGTCACCACCTCGTAAGGGCTCTCACTGTTGAAGCTTCCCAACTGAAGCAGCATCTGAAATGCAGGTTCGCTCTCTATGGAAAACATCTTGCCTATACCGTGGTAACCTGCGGATTCCGGATAACCTGCCTCAAGAACCACGTGCCTTCGATCCTCGGTCACTGAGAAAAGCGCACAGCTCTGAATGTTGACTATGTCCGCCAGTTCCGGAATGACCCTGTTGAACACATCCTTCATCTTTATCCCTTCCCTGGAACCCAGACGAAGGAATATTTTTCGTACTATGGCATCCTTTTTCTCGCTGAGCCTTCTGAGGGAAAGGATCTTTTTTCTCGCAAACACAAAGCCAAGACGTCTGGCCATGAGCTCTGCAACCAAGACCTCGATGGGAGAAAAGTCCCTGTTTTTCTCTGGAAAATAAATCTGTACAACCCCCACCGTGTCCCTCTCTTCTGAGTAAAAGCTGGGTATCTCCAAAGGAATGGCCATCAGAGAGTGAACTCCCCGGCTCAAGGCTCCTCCCTTGTCATGGTACAAAGGTTCCTGCTCAACATCTGGGACTAGGTAAGTCTTTCCAGTTTGGACCACCAGGCCTGCTATACTGCCTTGCAAATTGATGTACGTGGCCCGAAGGCCCTCCTGGGAAGGATACGAACCATAGGCCAGCATTTGACCTGTCTTGGGATCATAGATCCTGACCGAAGCATGATGAGCGTCCAGAAACTCCACCATGGAGGCTGCTGCCAGCTCCAAGATCCTGGGTTCCGAAAGCTCCGGATTTATCTCAAGGATTTCATGCACCTGGCCGGTCAATAGCCTCAGGAAGTCTGTCAAGAGGTGTTCTTCCATCCATTGAAAAAGCCTGGGCCAGGACGCCTCCGGCAGATCCAGCTGTCTGACCCACTGCTCTTTCTGAATCTCTTGGATGAGCTTTTGCGATTTATTCCACATCAGGCCCTCGACTCCCCTTTGCCTGACAACATAGGCCCAAAGGCTCAATAACAAAGGCTCGTTTACAAGTCAAGCCTTAGGCCGAATTGCATCCAAGAGTCGGTGCGCCTCGCTGAGCCTCTCCTGGCTCAGTCTGTCATAAGGTTTGGCCTTGTCCAAGAAGGTTCGCAGGTGGGTGGAAGCTTTCAGAGGATCCCCCTTGGCTAGGTAAGCCTTTCCCAGGAAGAAGTCCAAGGCATGTAGGCCAGGGATCGTCTGACGGATCTGCTCCAGCATCTCTATGGCCTCGTCCTGTCTGCCCGCCTCCACCAGTGCTGCGGCCTCCTCCATTCGCCCAACTGCCAGGCGATGACGCAGCAACACCTCCCCGAGATCTGACTGGAATTCCTTTCCGCGATCTTTAAGGTCGCCCAGCTTCTTGTGAACCAGCCACAGAAAGTAGAGGAAGCACCCCAGGAACAAGAGAAGGAATATCCAGATCCCCTGTCCGAAGAATCCACTCATTCCTGCTCCAGGAACCCCTCAACGGAAGGCAAAGCCCGAAGACCTGAGGCCTTCGGGCTTCCCAGCTTGATCAGCCTGAGGTTTAGATCGAGGACATCCTCCAGGCAAAGCCCCTGCAAACCAAGCCCTTCCCTTCTCGGGCCCATCATGAGCCCAGATCAGTGCCCTCGCTTTCTTCTTTGGTGACGCATTTTCTCCCTGAGCTTCTTGTACTTGTGCTTTCGGATCTTCTTGCGACGCTTCTTTATGACGCTTCCCATTGCGCTTGCCTCCGCTATCTATAAAGACGGCCCTGGGACCATTTCCTTGTTCTCCAGGATTGATCAGACCATCAAACTGAGCCCGCCACTTTTCCTAGATAACCCGACTCGGGGTCATAGCCTTGGGAGAATTTCAAGTTGCTATTATAACTGCTTCAAACATAAGCAGGCAAGCAGCTTTAGCGCCCCGTGTGGCCAAATCCTCCCTCACTTCTTAAGGTTTCACTCAGTTTTTCTGCTTTGTTAAGCCTGGCACGCACAACCCTCTGCAAAACCAGTTGAGCAACTCGGTCACCCCGCTTTACCGAATAGGGGCTTGTTCCCAGGTTCAACAGGACTACTTTTATCTCCCCGCGATAGTCTGCATCTATGGTCCCAGGTGCATTCAAGACCGTTATTCCGTGAGATGCTGCCAGACCGCTTCTTGGCCTGACCTGTCCTTCTATTCCTGGAGGCAGAGCCATGCACAGGCCTGTGGGAATCAGCGCCCAGCCTCCAGGGGGAATAGTCACCTGCTCTTCCACAGCAGCGTAAAGATCCATTCCCGACGCTAGATCGCTGGCATATTGGGGCAGGGGCAGACCTTGATGGTTCGGCAGGGTCTGCACCTGTACATCCACTTGCTCTGGCATGTAATCTGATTTCCTGCTCATCCTTACTCGAGTGAGCCTGTCCATCAAGGCTCACATCACCCAATTTCGAAGGGGGTTGGGAATATCTGCCAGGGAAGCCCTTCCCAAAATAACGCCTGTCATCTTCTCTGGTACAAAGGCTTGCTGGGCAGCGCTCTGGACTGAATTCGGGCTCTCCTTTTCCAAGGCTTCTATGACCTCCTCCACAGAGACATCCCTTCCGAAATAAAGTTCATTTTGGGCCTGTCTGCCCATTCTTCTGTCAGAGCTTTCCAAACCCAGCACAAGCCCCCCCTTCACCTGCTCCCTGGCAGACTCTATTACCTCCTGGCTCACTGGAGTGTCGCGCAACTCCTCCATTTGCTCCAAGATTACTTCCAGTGCTTCCTTGAGTTCCTGCCTGGTGGTGCCCAGGTAAACACCCAAGATTCCCGTGTCAGCATAGGAGCTCAAAAAGGAGTACACAGAATAGGCCAACCCCCTTTTCTCCCTAATCTCCTGGAAGAGCCTGCTGCTCATTCCTCCGCCCAAGATGGTATTAAGGAGGTAAAAAGCATATCGATCCGGATGAGTCATGTGCGGAGCTGGAACGCCAAGGCACACGTGTACTTGTTCCAAATCTTTTTCCACCAGTTTCAAGCCTGGATTGCTCTCTGGAGTCTTCTTTTGCGGCCAGTTGGGAACTGCGCACAGGCACCCGGCCGAGTTCTCCAGGAGCTCCAAGAGATTCTTTTCATGGAAGTTTCCTGCAACGGAGAACAGGACCTCCTTGTGGTGATAATGACTGGCCCATTTCTCCACCAGGAACTCCCTGGGCATTCGAGCTACTTGCTCGGACTCGCCTTGAATTGGGTGGGCCATGGAGGAACCCTTCCACATGGCCTCGTGAAAAAGGTCCATGACGTGCTCCTCAGGAGTGTCCTCCACCATACGTATTTCTTGAAGCACTACGCAACGCTCCCTTTCCAATTCCGTGGGGTCAAAAATAGAATTCAAGTACAGATCTGTTATCAGGTCCACGGCCAAAGGCAGATGCTCGTCCATTACCTTTACATAGAAGCTAGAATATTCCCGGCTGGTAAATGCGTTGAGCACCCCACCCACGGCGTCTATTTCCCAGGCGATCCGCTGGGCAGAGCGTCTGCGGGTGCCCTTGAAAAGCATATGCTCTATGAAATGAGCCATGCCCTTTTCCTCGGGCCCCTCCAGGCGGGAGCCTGCAGCCACCCATATTCCCATGCACACAGAACGCAGGTGCGCAATGGGCTCCAGAAGGACTCTAACGCCGTTGGCGAGAACGATCTTCTCTGCCATGTGCTTTGCCACCCTCCCGCCGATGGGGACGATCCTCCCTGGGCTCGCCACCTTGAGAAAACTGTCCTGTGGGATCTGCCAGCAGGGCTTTGCGACTCAGTCTTATTTTTCCGGAGTCATCTATCTCTATCACCTTGACCTGAACCTCATCTCCTTCCTGAATCACGTCTGTAACTTTCTTTGTGTGAGAATGATCCAGCTGAGAGATATGCAGGAGCCCGTCCGTGCCAGGCAGAATCTCAACAATGGCACCAAAATCCAGCACCCTTTTAACCTTCCCCGTATAAACACCCCCCACCTCAGCCTCCTCGGTTAGGCCTCTTATTATCTGTATGGCCTTCTGCGCCTTCTCCATGCTGCTGGAGGCTATGTTGACGGTCCCGTCATCTTGCACCTCGATCTTGGTGCCAGTGTCTTCCACTATCTTGCGGATGACCCTTCCCCCAGGACCTATGACGTCGCGGATCTTATCCGGTTTGATGTGAATGGTCACGATCCTGGGAGCATACGGAGACAACTCAGAACGGGGCTCTGGGATGGCCTCCAACATCCTTTCCAGAATCCAGAGCCTTGCCCTTCGCGCTTGGGCCAGGGCCTGGGCCATGATGTCCCTGGTCACCCCTTGTATTTTTATATCCATCTGCACGGCGGTGACACCCTGCTGAGTGCCTGTCACCTTGAAGTCCATGTCGCCGAGGTGATCTTCATCTCCCAAAATGTCGGTCAATACCACCACCCTCTCCCCCTCCTTGATGAGTCCCATGGCCACACCGGCCACTGGGGCCGAAATGGGCACACCGGCGTCCATGAGGGCAAGGGTGGTCCCGCATGTGGAGGCCATGGAGGAGGAACCGTTGCTCTCCAGCACCTCGGCCACCACTCTTATGGTGTATGGGAACCTGTCCCAAGGGGGGAGCACCGGTTGAAGGGCTCTTTCTGCCAAGGCCCCATGGCCTACCTCCCTGCGGCTGGGAGCCCTCAAAGGCTTTGTCTCCCCTACGCAGAAGGGAGGGAAACGATAATGGAGGATAAAAGTCTTGCGGGCTTCTTCCTCGGAGAGAGTGTCCAGACGTTGCTCATCTTCTGCAGTACCCAATGTGGCTACAGCCATGACCTGAGTCTCACCTCTGGTGAAGAGTCCGGCTCCATGGGCACGAGGTAGCAGGCCCACCTCACATGTGACTGGACGCACCTCATCAAAGGGTCTGCCGTCAATCCTTCTTCCCTCATCCAGGATCATGGACCTGGCCACCTGCCTCTCCAGCTCCTCCATGAGGCTGCGGATGGCCATCTCCTGACCAGGATACTGCTCCAAAAGCTCAGCCAACACCTTCTCTTGAAGAGTTGCCAGAGCCTCTCTGCGCTCCTTCTTCCGAGGAATCCTGAGGGCTGTGCCCATCTGTTCCAAGGCCATTTCTCTTACTTTGGAAGCCAGCTCCTCGCCAACCGCCGCTGGACTGAACTCCCTCTTGGGCACACCGGCCATTTCCCTAAGCTCCTCTTGCATCTCCACGAGAGGCTGCAAGGCCCTGTGTCCAAAGAATATGCCGTCTAGAATCTCATCTTCTGGGACAACATTTGCTCCCCCTTCCACCATGACCACTGCATCTTTGGTGCCAGCCACTATGAAATTAATGTCACTCTCCTCGAGTTCCTTTTCCCCTGGATTGACTACCCACTCTCCATGGATGCGGCCTACTCGAACAGCTCCCACCGGGCCTGAAAAGGGGATATCCGAAATCACAAGAGCTGCCGAAGCTCCGTTTATGGCCAGAATATCTGGTAGGTTATCCATGTCGGCAGACATGACGGTGGCAATCACCTGTACCTCTGAAAAATATCCTTTGGGAAAAAGAGGCCTTATGGGCCTGTCTATCAATCTGGAGACAAGTACTTCCCTGTCACTGGAACGCCCCTCCCTCTTGAAAAACCCTCCAGGAATCTTTCCGGCCGCGTAAGCCATCTCTTGGTAGTCCACTGTCAAGGGCAAGAAGTCTATGCCCTGCCTTGTACGATCTGAAACTGCTGTCACCAGTACACCCGTATCCCCATACTGCACCCAGACCGCTCCATGGGCCTGCCGAGCCAGCCGACCGGTCTCCAAGGACAGGAGGCGACCTCCAATTTCTCTCTCTACTCTTGCTGCCATATCTTTCCCTTTCTTTCTCCCCTCTTGCCCCTTGGCGGGCAGGGACGCAGTGGCGTGACCAGTAATCAGAAGCCTTACTTGCGAAGACCCAACTCCTGGATAAGGCCTCTGTAACGGTTCACGTCCTTTGCTTTTAGATAATCCAGTAGTCTTCGACGCTGACCCACCAGTTTCATCAGACCCCTTCGTGAGTGATGGTCTTTCTTGTGAGTCGCAAAATGCTCTGTGAGCTGATTGATACGCTCTGTGAGCAAAGCGATCTGAACCTCGGGGGAACCCGTATCTGACTCGTGCCTTCTAAACTTACCTATGATCTCCGTCTTCTTCTCAATGGCCAGTGACACTTCCCTAACCTCCCTGTTCAGATGTATAGCCCTTCCCCATGGAAGGGTCTGAAGCTAAGTGGGCTCAATTGCCGCTCCATATTTGTTCAGGATGGATATACGCACCAGCAGCTTCCCCCATGATTAATCCTATACCAAGAAAACTCCCCAGCTCATCCATAAGTACCACCCTCTCGCCCTCTTGATGATCGCATTGCAGTTGCCCAGAGAAAGCCTCCTGAGGCAGATCCTGTCCATGTCTTGCCTTGCGGGCCCATGGAGAGCTCAGCAGCACCTTTTTCCACTGCGACAGGACTCTTTCCAAGGGCCACACCCTCGCCATCAGTGCTTCCCCTCTCAGAGACCGTACCTCTTCCCACTGCAAGGCATCTTCTACCCTCAGGTGGCCCACTGCCACCCGTCTCAATTCGGCCAGATGCCCTCCACATCCCAGAACTTTTCCCAAATCCCTGGCCAGAGATCTCATGTAAGTACCCTTGGAACACCTGACTCGGAATCTTACCAGGGGGATCTCCACTTCTTTGAGCTCCAGCTCGTGAATTTGGACCTTTACTGGCTGCAAATCCACTTCCTCGCCCCTTCTGGCCCTCTTATAAGAAGGCACCCCCCTTAACTTCTTGGCAGAGAAACGTGGGGGAAGCTGTGTTATCTCCCCTCGAAATGCCTCCAGGACTCTTTCAACATCCTCCCGCGTCAGCCCTTCCACATCCCGCTTGAGAATCACCTGGCCTGTGGCATCATCGGTATCAGTGTCCTCACCCAACAGAATGCTCCCCACATACTCTTTGTCCCAGGCCGTGATGTAATGGGCCAGCCTGGTTGCCTTTCCCAGACAAAGGACCAGTAGTCCCGTGGCAAAGGGATCAAGAGTGCCTGTATGGCCCACCTTCTTTATCCTGGACCAACGCCGAACCCGATCCACCACCCCAAAAGAGGTGAGTCCCGATGGTTTGTCCAAAAGAAGCACCCCAGGTACCTGATCTTTTATCAAAGAGCCTCCTCCAAAGCTGAAAGCAGGCTCCTTTCCAGCTCTGCGGCAGACCCCTTCAGAGTAAAACCAGCTGCATTGGGGTGCCCTCCTCCACCGAACCTGGATGCCACCTCCCCTACATCCACTGCGCCTCTGGAACGAAGGTTCACCCGATATTCGCTGTCATCTCGCTCCCTTATGAGAGCCGCCACCTCCACTCCCTTTATGGACCTGGGGATATCCACGAATCCATCGGTCATCTCATCTTCGGCCCCCACCTCTCGGAACATGGGGCGGGTTATCCACACCAGGGCCACCCTCCCTCCCTTTAGCAAACGAAGGGTGTTCAGGGCCAGGCCCAGCAACTTGAAACGTTCCGGAGGAAAACTCTCATAGACTTGCTCCACCAGGAGCCGGTGGTCAGCACCGGCCGCCAGCAGGGCGCCTGCCACCTCCAGGGCTCTTGGGGTGGTATTGGAAAACCGAAAGGAACCTGTATCTGTCATGAGCCCTGCGTAAAGGGCCGTGGCAGCATTGGGGGGCAATGTGACCCCGAGCTGCAGGGCTATGTCATAGATCAGCTCTGCTGTGGCCGCGGCCTCGGTTCGAATCAGCCCAGTGCCTTCAATAGGCTCTCTAGGAGGGTGGTGATCCACCACCACCATGTGACCCTTGCCTTTGAATCTCACAAAACTCTCCCCCACCCTATGGGAGGTGGAGCAGTCCAGCAGAAAGGTGGCCTGGAACATGGCCCCCTGAGGCAGCTCGTTTTCAATTCTTTCAACACCCGGCAAAAAGCGGTACATGTGGGGAATGGGCTCTCGATTGTAAATCTTCACTTTCTTGCCCAAAGCTTCCAATATGAGCGCCAGGCCCAAAGAGGAACCTATGGCATCCCCATCTGGATTCACGTGTGAAACAACCAGAAACCTTTCCTGACTTAGGATGAGTCTCGCAATTTCAGAGACCACCTCGCTACTCATTTCCTGACTCCTGCTGCAGTTGCCTGAATATCTTCTCCATCCGCTCCCCTTGTTCCATAGAATTGTCAAATACGAAGAAGATCTCCGGCATGAACTTCAGATGAAGCCTCGAGGCCAGCTCCCGCTTGATGAAGCCATGTGCGCTTCGAAGCCCTTGGGCTGCCTGAGCACGATCCAGCTCTGAGCCCAGAACACTGTAGAAAACCCTGGCCACCCTGAGGTCAGGGCTCAAGTCCACTTGGGTTATGCTCACAAAACCTATCCTAGGATCTCTGACCTTCCTGATAAGGAGATCAGAGATCTCTTCCCTTATGCGAACACCTACTCGCTTTCTTCTCTCACCAGCCATGATCACCAAAGTGCAAGATCTCGGTCTGCACATCCACCACTTCGCTCAGTTGTAAGTCCTCTATGAAGTTGACCACCTTGTCCATGACCGAGCGAACTACCCTGCTGTCTGAGCCCACCACTGCAACCCCCAAGAGTATGCTTTGCCACAGATCCTGATCTCCCACCTCCGCTACCGCCACGCTGAACCTGCTTCTGACTCTATCCAGAGTCTTTCTGACCACCTGCCGCTTCCCTTTCAAGGAGTGGTTATCATAAAGAAGTAACTGAATCCTTCCTACCCCAACGACCATACCTGACTCCCACAGCCTTCCACTGCCTCCAACCCCCGAGAAATGCAATGGGCCCGCCCTTGGGTCACTTACTGCTGAGGGACTGCCTTGAATCCGGCAGATGCACCAGCTCCGCTTAGAGCTCTGCGGCCACCTCCTCCACTTCGTAAGCCTCTATCACATCGCCCACCTTCACGTCGTTGAAGTTTTCCAGGTGTATTCCGCAGTCTTGACCCTCCAGAACCTCCTTTACGTCTTCCTGATAGCGACGCAAGGTGGCAATCTTGCCATCGTAAATTACCACATTGTCCCTCAAGAGCCTCGCCTTGGCTCCCCTTACCACCCTGCCCTGCTTAACCATTGTGCCTGCCACCATGCCCACCTTGGATATTCTGAAGGTCTGCACCACTTCGCCCCTACCCAGAAGGTTCTCCCTGCGGGTGGGCTCCAACATTCCCCTCAGGGCTTTTTCCACATCCTCTATGAGTTCATAAATTATGTTGTATACACGGATATCAACGCCCTGTTCCTCAGCCAGCGCCTGTGCTCGGGGCTCAGGCCTGACATTGAACCCTACGATCACCGCGTTGGATGCTGCAGCCAGGTTAACATCATTTTCTGTTATGCCGCCCACAGAGGCATGAAGCACGCTTATCTTTATCTTTTCACCCCCCATCCTGGAGAGAGTATCCCTCAAGGTCTCAATGGAGCCCTGTACGTCTCCCTTTACCACCACTGCCAGCTCCTTGACCTCCCCCGTGTCCATTTGCTCTTTGATCCTATCCAGAGCCACTCTGCCTGTTTGAGCCATTCCTTCCCTACGCATCTTTTCGCGTCTGAACAACTCTATGTCTCTGGCCTCTTTCTCGTAGGCCACAACCCAGAACCTCTCTCCTGCAGCCGGCACCCCCGAAGCTCCCACAACCTCCACAGGCGTAGAAGGACCAGCCTCCTCCAGCTTTCTGCCCAGGTGATCCAGCATCATTCTGACCTTGCCTGAGTACATGCCCGCCACAAAGGCATCGTTGAGCCTTAGGGTGCCTTCCTGGATCAAGACCGTGGCAAGGGGCCCGCGCCTCTTGTCCAGCCTGGCCTCGATCACAGTGCCCCTGGCGGGTCTGTCTGGGTTTGCCTTAAGTTCCAGCACTTCAGCCTGTATGAGTATGTTTTCCAGAAGAGTATCTATGTTCATGCGTTGCTTGGCTGAGACATCACAGAAGATGGTATCTCCGCCCCAAGCTTCAGGCACCAGGCCCAAAGAGGCCAGCTCATGGCGCACTCTCTCAGGATCAGCATTAGGTTTGTCTATCTTATTGACCGCCACGATGATGGGAACCCCAGCTGCTTTTGCGTGGTCAATGGCCTCCCTGGTTTGGTTCATCACTCCGTCGTCGGCAGCCACCACCAGGACCACCACATCAGTCACCTGGGCCCCCCTGGCCCTCAAAGAGGTGAAGGCTTCATGACCTGGAGTATCCAGGAAGGTAATGAGTTGCCCCTTCACCTCCACCTGATAGGCTCCGATATGCTGGGTGATACCCCCCACCTCATTTTCGGTGACATGGGTCTGTCTTATGGCATCCAGCAAAGAGGTCTTTCCATGATCCACGTGCCCCATGACCGTCACAACAGGTGGACGGGGCTTCAGGTTGCCTTCGGCCTCTGGAGTCGCCGCCTCTTCCAGCAGCTCCTCCACCCGGCTTAGCACCCGCTCCACCTCATAGCCGAACTCGCTGGCCACCAGGGCTGCTTCGTCCGGATCCAGCATCTGATTGACAGTGGCTATGACTCCCATCCCAAGAAGGCTCTTTATCACCTCACTGCTCTTGACCCCCATCCTCTTGGCAAGTTCACCAACCGTGATGGACTCCATCACGCGGATCTTGCGCTTGACAGCTTTGGGAATGGTCAGTTCAGGCCTTTTTTGCTCCTTTTCCTTGCGTTTTCTGGGCCCAAAGGGCAGCCCCCTCTCTCTTTCCTCTAACTCTGCCCTGAGCTGTATGACCTCTTTCTTCTTAGTTTTTCCTCTACCTGGCTTCTCCTGTGTCACCACCTCAAAAGCTTTTAGGGATTTCTTCTTGGCCTTACCCCAAGCCTCCTTTTCCGCAACAGGAGCAGAAAGTTCGGGACCAAGGGATACCAGAGGAGTCGAGGCCACAGAAGCTGGTTTGCGGGGAGGCTCGGGCCTGGGACGATGCAAAACCTTGGCAGGCTCCACTCCAACTTCCCTTCGCATGGGATGGGCTCTTGCGGGCTTCTCTGGAGCCAGCTGGGGGGGCTCCACCTCAGGCCGAGAAGGTACCGTCGCTGGCTCCGGCTCCAAGGCTTTTCCCTCGGGCTTCTTCTCATCCGGCCTGGCTACCCCCTGGAGCTCTTCCACCTGGGGCTTTTGCTCCTGTGAAACCTCTTTCTCCTTTTTGGGCTCAACGGAAACCGCCTTGGGCTCTTGCTCTTTGGCAACAGGCCTCCTGATCACGATGGCTGCCTGTTCATGACGTTCCTTTTTCTTCTTGCGGGGCTTCTCAGGCGGCTGCTCCAAGGGTAATGCCACTTCACTGGAAGCCTCATGCTCGACCCGTACCTCTGGCTCCTCCGAGGACTTCTGTTCCACTGGCTGTGGTTCCGGAGTCGAAACAGGTGTTGGGACTGATGGCGACGGCTCCGTCTGGGCTGCTTGGGGGGCAGGAGCTTGTGTGGCAACCGTTTCTGGAGGCTCTTCCACCGCTTTCACAGGACGCCTGCGGATCACCGTGGACTTGACCCGCTGCTCGCTGACCTTTTGTTTTTTTTGCACATGGGATATGGTGGCCCTGACCTTGGCCACTTCATCGTCGTCTAGGATACTGATGTGACTTGATACGAATACACCCAATTCCCTCAAATGATTCAAAAGGGACTTGGGATCGATCTGGTATTCCTCTGCCAATTCAAAGACCTTCATAGGCATGCGATCGTTTCCCCCGTCGAGGCGTCAGAGAGCAATAAAGGCTCGCCTGCCCTCATCTTGATGACCAGTCTATTACCCCCGCCAACACAAGGCCGAATCTAAGCACCATCCCTATACCCAAGAGATCCTCTTGAAGCCAAAAACGATTCCCGTTCCAAAGATCTCTGCCTCAGTAGCCTCTTCTAAGAACTCTGGAGAAGAAACTTCCCTTGGCCTGGACTCCTGTAAGAAAGCCACACCTTGGGGCCCAGGGCCTACAGAGTCTCCTGCTCCTCCTGTTTTTCTTGCTCCTCTGGAGCGGACTTCAAAGAGCGTCGGGCAGCCTCCAGGAGGCTTTCGGCCTTGCGAGGGCCGATCCCGGGTATCTGGGTCAGCTGCTCCAGAGTTGCCTGCCCAAGTTCCTCCACACCCTTTATGCCGTGCTCCATGAGGAGTTCCGCTGTTTTCTCCCCGATCCCATCAATGGCAGTCAGTTTCTTGGAGTCCTCCTGCAACAAGCTCTTTCCCCTATCCCTCATCAATGCCCTGGCGGCTTCTATGAGGTTATGGGCTTTCTCGGCCCCTATGCCCTCTATGCTGGCCAGCTCTTCTTTAGTGGCCTGAGCCACCTCTTCAGCAGAGCGATAGCCCTCCATGAACAGGATCTCCACAGTCATATCCCCGATCCCTGGGATCTCCCTCAGAGATTTTCTGGCCGCTTCGTTTCGCTCTTGCATTCTAGTCTCGCTCACCACATCTATTCTCCATCCGGTGAGCTTTGAGGCCAGACGCACGTTCTGGCCCTTCTTGCCTATTGCCAGGGACAAACGCTCGTCGGGCACCACCACTTCCATTATCTTGTTCTCCTCATCCATGACCACACGGGATATCTCTGCCGGAGAAAGGGCGTTGCAGACGAATTTGGCCGGATCAGGGGACCAGGGTATTATGTCTATGCGCTCTCCGCGCAGCTCTTGAACCACACTCTGAACCCTGGAGCCACGCATCCCAACACATGCCCCCACGGGATCCACATCCAGGTCATTGGAGGAAACCGCTATCTTGGCCCTCTCCCCAGGCTCCCTGGCAGCAGCCCTAATCTCCACTATGCGCTCGGCCACCTCTGGCACCTCCAATTCAAAAAGGCGCACCAGAAAATTGGGATTTGTGCGGGACAGAATTATCTGAGGGCCTTTGGGAGCCCTTCTAACATCCAGGATATAGGCCCTGATCCTATCCCCTGGCCGGTAAGATTCCCTAGGTACCTGTTCATCCTTAGGAAGAAGAGCTTCCACTCTCCCGAGATTGACTATCATGTCCCCCCGTTCAAATCTCTGCACTATGCCGTTGACCACTTCGCCCTTGCGGTCCTTGTAATCCAGGTAAACGTTTTCCCTCTCGGCATCCTTTACCCGCTGGATTATCACCTGTTTGGCAGCCTGTGCTGCTATTCTTCCGAAATCACTGGTGTCGATCTTGACACCCAAAGAATCACCTAGTTGGGCCGAAGGATCCATCTCCCTGGCCTGCTCCAGACTCATCTCCAAATCAGGATCCTGCACCTTCTCTACTACCTGCTTGTACAGAAACACCTCGATTTCACCGTTTTCGGGATTGAAATGGGCCTCCACACCATCCTTAACTCCAAGCTTCTTCTTGGCTGCAGAGGTCATGGCCTCTTCCAGAGCAGCCACCAGGACCTCCTTTTCCACCCCTTTTTCCCTTCCAACCTGTTCTATGATCTGGTTCAAATTTAATTGCATCCTTCATCACTCCTTGCTGCGATGGTCAGGAGGACCATACCACTAATCCAAGAGCCTGGCCCTGGCGATCTCTGATAGAGGAATCCTTTGGATTTCTCCAGAGGTTTGAAGCTCCAAGACTCCGTCTTGGAGCCCCAAGAGAATGCCCTGAAGAAATTTCCGATTCCCACCCCAGGGCTTCACCTTTACCCTGTGGCCACACCATCTTTGGAAATCCTCAGGCTTGCGCAGTGGCCGTTGCGGCCCAGGGGATGAAACCTCCAAACGATATGGATGGTCTATGGGATCCTTGGCGTCCAGTAGGTCTCCCACCTCACGGCTCACCAAGGCACAATCATTCAGGCTCACTCCCCCTTCTTTCCTGTCTATGTAAAGACGCAGCACCCATCCCCGCGGCTCCCTTTGGAACTCAATCTCCACCAGTTGCAAATCGTGGGAGACCACAATGGGCTCCAACATGGCCCAAAGCTTTTCTTGGAGTTGCCTCTGCTCCATCTCCACCAGAAAAAAAACCCCAATCTTTTCCGAAAGAATGGGGTCCATGCAGGCCGCGCCGTCCTATAGGGGAGCGGCGCAGCATAACCCGGTTTTCGGACTTGGAGCGGGCAACGGGCCTCGAACCCGCGACACCGAGCTTGGGAAGCTCGTACTCTACCAACTGAGCTATGCCCGCATCACATTATTTTCTACCTCAAGCTATAGCAATTGTCAAGCCAGCCTTCACAAATCCTTCAAATGGGTAGTGCCCATCCCGTTTCCCTCAAGCAAGAAAGCACTCCAAGCTCCTTGGACACGACTTTTTGCCACCCTCATGGGCGTCTTTTCAATGGCACTTAACAGCTTCCCAGCCTGGGATCCCACTACTCCAGCCAGTATGCACCAGGGAATTCTCCATAGGCTTGACCGAGATACCATTTCCAAAAGGAGTTCCAGGTGTAGATTGGCCATCACCAGTTGGACCGGGTTTTCCAAATACTCCAAGGCATCACCAAGTCTCACAATTACTCGGTCCTCCAAAAGATTTCTGGTCACATTGGCCCTGGCGGTTTCAACAGCCACCGGTTGGCAGTCCACGGCCAGCACACGCGAGGCTCCAAGCTTGGCTGCAGCCAAAGCAAGGATACCTGATCCTGTTCCCAAATCCAGCACCTCCTTGGGAGTTGCCAGCCCATAGAGGAAAACCAAGAGTTCCAAACAGGCTCTGGTAGAGCCATGGAACCCGGATCCAAAGCTCACACCGGGATCCACCAGAAGAGCCTGGGGTCTATCCGGAGAAATCCAAGGCGGGCTCACACACAGCGGGCCAACGCAAAAAGGCCTCAGAGCAGTACCAGCTTCCCAGTCCTGGTAAGGTATGATGGTTTCGCAACGAACTCTAATGTTCCCCCTTCTCAAGGCCTCCTTTTCCACTTCTTCCCGATGGGCACTCGAGAAAAAGACAAATGAATAACCAGCCTCATACCAGCAGCCCAGGAAGCCCTTCTCCCTCCACCCTGAGGGAATCCCTTGCAGAATGCCTTCCAGCTCGTAGATGTAAAGCTGCTCGTACGGACCGCCCATTTCAAATCCTAAATCAAGCCACTCTCCCAGAAAGGAAACCCAGGGCTAAGTTAGTGACCTCCCAACTCAACCTCTAAAGGTACAAGAACTTGCTTGTTTACTGATAAAAGCTTGAGCCTGCGTAATTTGGATCCAGCTAGGAATTGGACATATGAGCCCCCCAAAGCCGCTCTCTTTCATTGGGGCCCTCATCAGGACAGAAATCTCATCAAGTAAGACATCTGGTTTCCCACCAAGAGCAAGCCCAGAACAACCAAGGCACATCCGCTTCCCAACCTTATCCAAAACATGAAACGACTCGCCGCCCTAAGACGAGGCAGAATGGCCCCGGTGGCAAACCCAAGGGCAACAAATGGCAGGCTCAATCCCAGGGAAAATAGACACAGAAGCACAACGCCCTGCTCCACTGTCTCCCTTGTGCCCGCATAGGCAAGAATAGAGCCCAGCACCGGCCCAAGACAAGGAGTCCAGCCTGCTGCAAAGGCAACCCCAACCAGGAATGCTCCCAAGCCATGGGCTGGACGACCCCTGAGATGAAAACGCATTTCTCTCTGCAAGAAGCTTGCTCTGATCAAACCCAATTGATGAAGCCCGAAGATTATCACCACCAAACCACCCAATATTTCCAAGGCCCTCTGATTGGCCCCCATGATCCTCCCCAATGTGGTGGCAGTGGCCCCCAGTATCACAAAGATAGATGAAAACCCCAGGCAAAAAAGCAACACCGGAGGAAGGATTTCTTTGCTCACAGGCCTGTCTGCCAGGATCTCTTCCACAGCCTTTCCCGTGATAAAAGACATATATGCGGGCAGTAAAGGCAAGATACAAGGGCTAAAAAATGTTAGAATTCCGGCCCCAAAGGCCAGGGCCCATGAAACCTCAGTCATGCCTGATGCCTCCCCGTTCCTTTAGTCTCCTCCTGCCAGGAGCATTGCTCCTGGCCTCCACAGGCAGCAATGAATACTGGGCACCCAGCTATATCCCCATGGGAACATGATTCTTCTTCCTCAAGCTTCCAAGGTGCGCCTTTTCAAGCCTGGGGACGGTCTTGGAGCCTCATACAAGTCCTTGGGAAGCCCTGGAAAGTAAAATCCCAAGAGCGTCTTTGTTGGCCGCAATGGCCACCAGGATCATTGTAAACTTTGGCGCCCAGAGCCCAGTCCTTGTATGAAGGGCTTTGCCTCAAGTATGATACATGATGTTCTTTGGGAAAAGGGTCCAAGAGATGGGATCAAGGCCTAGGCACAACAGATGCACTGTGGTGGGGCTCCTGCTTTGTTTGCTTGCTGGAGTAACATGGGCAGGCTGTGCCCCCACGGTGAAAAAAGCCGAGGAGTGGCTTACTCCCTCTGTGAAGAGTGAGAAGGAGATGGGAAGGGAGTTTGCCCAGGAGGCAGCCAAGAAGCTCTCACTGGTGGAAGATCCTGACATCCTGGAGTATGTTGCGCACATAGGAGCCCCCATAGTGGAAGCAGCCCAGCCTATGACCTACAGATTCCGCTTCCACGTGGTTAAGAGTCCAACCCTGAATGCTTTTGCGGTACCAGGAGGCCATATCTATCTATACAGCGGGCTTCTTCTCAAGGCCCGCCATCCAGGGGAAATAGCCGGGGTCATAGCCCACGAGCTGGCCCACGTCAAGCACCGTCACACTGCTCAGATGATAGGCAAGGGCACCCTGGTAAATCTGGCCACCCTGGCTGCCATCTTGATATCTCGTGGAGAGCCCGCTGTGACAGCAGGAGCGGCCGGAGCGGGGATGGCCATGCAGTTGAGCTTTACTCGGGAGTTTGAACAGGAGGCCGATCGGTATGGCCTCTTCTATTTGTACCAGGCAGGCTATGACCCCAACGGTCTTCTGGATTTTTTCGAAATGATGATGAGGGAGCAGCGCTTTTCCATAAGCCGAATCCCTCCGTACCTGCTGACCCATCCCTTGAGCACAGAGCGAATGGCCCAGATAGAGAGCCTTGTCCAGATTCACAGACTGCAGGTGACACAGCCAAGGGAGCTTGCGGACTTCCACAGATTCCAGGCGTTGCTTCAAGCCGAGGTGTCCGGCGCCACTCAGGTGATCCCCCTTTTTCAACAGCGTGTGGAGGAGAATCAGGCGGACGCCAAGGCCTGGCATCAGTTGGGACTCGTCTATTTACGTTACGGCTGGGTGAAGGAGTCATTGCAGGCCCTTTCCAGATCCCTGGAGTTGGATCCTACTCTGGCATCAGCGTGGGCCGACCTGGCCATGCTCCAGGCTCGGATGGGTCGTTGGGAGGAAGCTCAAGCTCTCTTCCAGAAGGCATTGGAGTTGAGGCCTGAGCACGGCCCTTTTCTGGCCAAGATGGGAGAAGCTCTAGTCCAGAAAGGAAGTCCCTCGGAAGCCTTGCAATTCTTGGACAGAGCCCTGGCTGCAGATCCACTCCTCATAAGAGCCCATGAGATGAGAGCCAGGGCCAAGAAAGACCTTGGGGATGATGGCGGCTTCCATGAGGACATGGCCAGTTTTCACGAAAAAATGGATCGCACGGTGGAGGCCTTGAAGCACTTCCGCTTGGCCATGAAGGCATATGGGGAAAAGAGCCCCAAGGGCGAGGAGATGCAAAGAAGAATAGAACAACTCAAGGCTTCCTGATTAGGGCTTGGCTCTGGAATCCAAATCCCAAGTGATGTTAGGGTCCATGCTCATGAACAAGTCGACGGCAAAGGGGTTAATGTATCCTCTATGAGCACATTTTCACCTTGGAGAGTAGTCCCATAGCCATGAAAAGCACATCAGTTGCAAGCCAACGTGCACGCCTGCAAGTTTTTGTAGCCATGGGGGTGCTGGGGATTTGTTCGGGGGGGATGCTGCTTCGTCTGGAGCCCTTTACCACCTGGTATTATGCCATGGCTTGGTGGCCTTTTATATTCATCATGGATGGGGTTGTGTTGTGGAAAAAAGGGAATTCTCTTTTTTGGAGGAATCCAAAAGAGTTTTTCTCCCTGGCAATGCTGTCTATTCCTGTTTGGCTTTTTTTCGAGATTTACAACCTGCTATTGCAGAATTGGTACTATGTTGGCTCGAGCCGCTCCTGGGAGATGCGCTGGCTGGGATATATCATCTGCTTCGCCACGGTTCTCCCGGCAGTGTTTGAAGCCCAGGAGCTGGTGGGTGCCATAGGGCTGGTCCCTGAGCTGAATACGAGACCTTTGCCCCAAGGGAGGCTCCTTGCACCAGCGCTGATGGCAGCCGGCTTTCTCTGCCTGGTTTTACCTCTTTTAATACCAAGTTATGGATTCCCTTTGATATGGATAGCTCTGATATTTCTTCTGGAGCCCGTAAACAAGATCTGGGGACAACCCAGCCTCCTGAGAGAAATGGAAAGAGGATCCATCACCATGCCTTTAAGGCTTCTGGCAGGGGGACTTCTGTGCGGCCTCGCCTGGGAGCTCTTCAATTTTAACGCCCTTTGTAAATGGATCTACACAGTCCCTCATTTCGAGGAACTCAAGTTGTTTGAAATGCCCTTGGCCGGTTTCCTGGGTTTTCCTCCCTTCGCCTTGGAATGTTATGTGATAGTTCAGTTTATTAAGGGGATTATGCGAAGGGCCAAGACTGCGGCTATCAGGTGGAGTTGTGTGGGAATTACCTGTGTGGCCTCGGTGGGTGTTTTCCCATTACTGGACAAGTACACAGTGAATTCCGTGCACCCTCTTTTGGAAGATTTGAAGGATTTAGCCCCCCAGGAAGCCAGGATCTTGGAACAAGCTGGTATCAAAAGGCTGGACCTTTGGGTGCTGAGGCCGGGGACTAGAGCAAGGGAATCCCTGGCATTGGAGCTTCTAGGGGCAACCCCGGAGGTGGTGGCCAAGTGGCGCACCTGGGCGGCCATGGCCGCCTTGAAAGGTATGGGCACCCAGAATCTGCGACTCATGATGGAAGCAGGGGTTTTCAAGCTGGGGGATCTGGCAAACCAAGAACCCCAAGCTCTTGCCAAGAAACTTGGTGAAATCCAGCAGATAAAGTCTTGGGCGAGGCAGACACCCAGAGAAGCCCAGGTTCGCCTCTGGGTCAGGGAAGCAAAGCGTATTTGCTCTGGGGAGGCTGAACCTGCATGGCCCGGCTGCAAGTGAGGAGGCAAGATGGGTGAGATAAAAAGCAGTATCGAACTGGCCATGGAAAGAACCAAAGGGCTCACATTTACCGAAGAGGAAAGACAAAGGCTGCAAGAGGACAAGGAGCGAAGATTGGCCCAGGCCATCGTATCCCAATATCTGCGGGGAGAGATGACCCTTGAAGACTTGGAGAGAAAGAGGCTTCAGACCACCGGCTCTGCACTTCTGGCTTTGGATAGGGCCTTGGTGGAGAGTTTGAACATGAGCCCCGAGACCTTTCCCCTTGTGGTGGAGGCATTGGAGAGGCTTCTAGGAAAGGGCCACAGGGCGATATTGCAAAAGCTAAAGGACATCTCCATGGAGTGGGGCCAGCTCCTTCAGAAGCAAAGGCGCAAGATAAAGGCAGAGCTTCGAGAAGAGCTGGCCCGAAGAGGAGTGGGAGGATCAGCCGTGGTACCTTATGTAGAAGGCTCTACTGTTTGGAAAAAAAACGTGGAGGAGCTCTTCACCCGGTTTAGGGATCGGTTATTGGAGCTCCAAGGGCCCCTTGGAAAGGCCCTGGAGAGCTGCCAGCCTTGAACTTAAGCCCATCAGACGGCCTTGGAGCATAGAAGTCGGGGTTTCTTGGAAAAGCCCGGCAAGCCGAGAGCCTGCTTGCTCCATACCCATGCGCTATTAATTCTTGGGGATAGGCTGGATTACATCTGCCCCTTTTTGTGGACCAAGGAAGTTGCCATGGCCTTACGTGCTTGGGTGAGTGGGAAGACTAAGGATTCAAGAAAGGTATTTCTCTACAAATAATAAGGATAGTACATCTGACGGATCATCTCGAAATTTCTTTGTATCCGAGACCTTCCCACCAAGGGGTTTCCGTGTCCAGGGAGCATCAGCTCCACATCCAGGCTGGCTAGTTTCTCTATGCTGTTTACCAGAGCCCTTTGATCCCCTCCTGGAAAATCCGTGCGGCCTATGCCCATTTCAAAAACCACATCGCCTGTGAATAGCGCTTTCTGGGCAGGCCAGTAAATGCAAATGGAGCCAGGGGAATGACCAGGTGTCTCCAGGATCTGGAACCTTTCCTGCCCCAGCACCAGTTCACCTTCTTTTAGCAGCACATCCAATCTGATCTCAGGGGGACTGACGCCCATCATTCTGTAGAAATCAGCTCCCATCCCTTTGATGAAGGCTTCATCCTGGGCTCCCAAGGCAGTCCAAACAGGCTTTTGGACAAAGGCTTCAAGACCTTCTAGATGATCCGGATGGGCATGGGTGACGATCACCCCCTCAATGGTGTCTTCATGGAGACCATCCAGCCTCATGCTTTGGAAAAGATGATTCAAGAACTCCGTATGCCCAGGGTCCACCAAAACCACCTGATCGCATTTGATGACATAAGAATTGGCATTATTGGCAGAAGGGTGATTCCAGGGATAAGCGTACAGGCCCTGGGTGAGCCTCATGGAAAGCCCCCTGAATTAGGTCTTCTCCTATTACCTTGAAAGCCCAGAATCTGAAGCTAAAAAACCCCTGTCTAGCAATCTAAACCAGGCACTCAGCCACATTGTCCAAAAAAAGCCTTTATCTGGTATCCTCAGCCCCAACGAGTCGCCTTTCTTGGCGAGCCCTCCAGGCCAAGGTTTCTGCTCATCTTCCCTCCAGTATAAAAGCCGCTCCCCTCTCTATGGCTGCTTTGTTGAGCTGAAAAAACTTCTCTTTACCTTGAGTGGCCTTAGCCATACCTTTCACAACATCTTCCACCGTAAGGAATCCGGTACCTGCCACCAAGGCACCCAGCATTACCATGTTGGCAGCTCTCTCAGAGCCCACCTCCCTGGCCAGCCTCACCGTGTCCACCCTTATCTCTGAGACGTCCTGGCGCCTGGTGGAACGGGAGATGAGAGAGGAATTGATCAAGATCTTGCCTCCCTGATGAACCGAAGGCTCGAACTTGTCCAGGGAAGGGGCATTCATGGCCACCAGCACGTCCGACTCTGAGGCCACAGGTGAGGCTATCTCCTCGTCAGAAACGGTCACCGTGCAATTGGCTGTGCCCCCCCTCATCTCGGCCCCATAGGCAGGAAGGTATGTTACATTGAGGCCCTTGAGCATGGCAGCGTGAGAAAGAACGTATCCCATCAACAAAACGCCCTGTCCACCAAATCCTGCAAAGGTTGTCCGCACCATCATCTCACGTCTCCCAGCCCGCTAGTATCTTTGATGACTCCCAGAGGATATGTTTTTGTGAGAATGGACTCTGTCCACTTCCAAGCATCTGAAGGGTTCATTTTCCAGTTGGTGGGGCAGGGCGAGAGAAGCTCCACCAAGCTGAACCCAAGGTTGTTAAGCTGAACCAGAAAGCTTTTCTTTATGGCCCTCTTGGCTTTTTGGATGTTTTTCACTGATGTAAGGGCACATCTCTCTATGTATACAGTCCTTTGACAAACAGCCAACATCTGAGAAATGTCTATGGGCGCCCCGTCCCGATCAGGATCCCTGCCCCCTGGGGTGGTTGTGGCCACCAACCCCACTGTGGTGGTGGGAGCCATCTGTCCTCCGGTCATCCCGTAGATGGCGTTGTTGATAAATATGGTGCTTATCTTCTCGCCCCTGTTTGCCGCGTGTATGGTCTCGGCAGTCCCAATGGCCGCCAGGTCCCCATCTCCTTGATAAGTAAGCACAAACTTGTCCGGGTGGACTCTCTTGATGCCTGTGGCCACGGCCAGAGCCCTTCCGTGGGGGGCCTCTACCATGTCAAAGTTGAAATAATTATATGCCAGCACAGCACAGCCCACCGGAGCAACTCCTATGGTCTTTTCCCTAAGCCCCATTTCGTCCAAGAGCTCAGCCACAAGCCTGTGGGCCACCGAGTGCCCGCATCCAGGGCAATAATGTGTCATATTGGGTTTGAGTGACTCAGGTCTTGAAAAAAGTTTTTTTAAGGCCGTTGAGCTCATATCTCCACCTTCCTTCCAACAAGGCCATCTCCCTTGAGCACGGACAACGCAAACTGGGCCACATCTGCAGGAGTGGGTATGGGCCCACCCGGAATTCCATGCAGATAAACCTCTGAGGTGCTTCCCACGGACATGAGCACATCCTCTACCATCTGTCCCACGCTAAGTTCGAAGACCCCTATCTTGGCTCCGCCTCTGGCCAGAGTGCGAAGCGCCTCCTTGGGATAAGGCCAGAGGGTCACAGGCCTAAAGAGACCTACTCTAAATCCTTCCCGCCTGAGCCTGTTGACTGCTCCTTTGGCAATGCGGGAGGCTGTGCCATAGGCCACCAGGATAAGCTCAGCATCATTCACCTGGTAGGTTTCGTACCTTACTTCCCTGGCTGTGATCTCCTCATATTTCTTCTGGAGCTTCATGTTGTGCTGGTACAATGTGGGAGGGTCCAGGAGCATGGAAAACACGGCCCTAGGCTCCCTTCCCTTGCAACCATCAAGAATATAATCCTTGGGAGGCAGCTCCTTGGGATCTATGGGATCTCTGAAAATGACCGGTTCCATCATCTGGCCCATGAGGCCATCACCCAGGATCATCACCGGATTGCGGTACTTGTCAGCCAGATCAAAGGCATCGAAGGTCACCTCAGCCAACTCCTGATTGGAAGCTGGAGCCAGCACCAGAAGCCTGTAATCCCCGTGTCCTCCACCTCTGGTGGCCTGAAAATAGTCGGCCTGTGAAGGAGCTATGTTGCCCAGCCCAGGGCCGCCTCTCATCATGTTGACAATGACCGCCGGGAGTTCCTGGCCGCACAGATAGGAAATACCTTCCTGTTTCAGGCTTATGCCCGGTGAGGAAGATGAGGTCATCACCCTGCCACCCGAAACCGAGGCCCCTATGACCATGTTGATGGAGGCTATCTCGCTCTCGGCCTGTATGAAGGTGCCTCCCACTTCCAGAAGTCTGGAAGAAAGGTACTCGGGCAGCTCATTCTGGGGTGTGATGGGATAGCCAAAATAATATCGGCATCCAGCCCTCACAGCAGCTTCCCCTACCACATGGGCCCCACGCATCAACATCTTCTCGCTCGGCACGGCTCACCTCTTAAGAATTCAAGATCAAAGCCCGCCTGCGGCGGGCGCTTGCAGTTCATACTAGCCGGGCAGTGTTAGGCTAGTCAAGGCCCCAGTAGAACCTCTCGAGCAAGAAACTCCTTTTCCTCTCCACTAAAGTCCATATCCGGCAAACTAAACTGCCCTCCAAGCGAAAGCTGGAACCCCCAGACCACACTTGGCTGTCTTCAGCTTAAACCCGGGAAACCCCTGAAAATCAGGCGGCCTTTGAGAATAAATCTCTCCATCCCAGCATATGGTGAATCTAGCCACCATTTTTCCCCAGCCTGAACAATGAAGACCAAGGAGAATCACACCAAAAGCACTCTTTTTTGCCAGCTGGCAAGAAATATTGCTGGATTACCAGACATTTTTTCCCCTGTGGCACAAGATTTCATGGGCCGCCTGAGCTTGGAGATCAAGTCTTTCTCCTAGGGGGCGCAGCCAGGGATGAATGCCCCTGGGAGTTTTTTCTCTGCAGGAACCGCTGGGGTGTGAATTGTTCCATGCATTGGTGGATCTGATTCTTCACATGAGGCCTCATGATGCCTTCTGGCGCATGGCAAGGCCGGATACTATAATGCTCTTATGAAAAAACGATCCCCAAGAGATTCCAATTCCTGTCAGAATCCAGGCCCAATCCAGGAGGCACCCAAGCTTCTTTTTGCCGATGAAAAAGGAGTCATCTACGAGCACCCTTATCTGCTTGCCATGGGCATGGCTGGTGAAGAGCTGGTGCTACCCAAACTGGAGGAATGGATCCCCTTACCCGAGATGAGCAAGCTTTTTTTTGTACCAGGATGTCCACCTGTAGGTGTGGATCCCCAAGATGGCAGCCTGGTGTGCCTGGAGACGGAAAAGGTAGGATGTAAAAGGGTCAGATGTTCTGCTGTGGCCGCATTCCTGGAGCCCGGGTACGTGCGCACGCTTCTGCCTGCCTTTACAAGCTCAACAAGAACCTATGTGTTACCTCTTTGGGCATACACTGCCGTGGGATTCGCCCCCAATGGATATGTGACAGCTGCCTTCCGGGTGGAGGAGAATCCTCGCTGGGATCCCAGAAACTTCGATGATAGAGATCTTCTCCCCAGGGTGAAGGAGAGACTCCAGGAGAAAAAAAGCCCCCTCTTGAGCCACCTGGCCCATTGCGCACTGAGAAATCACTGCTTTGCCGCCAAGAATCTCTTCATGAGACGGTGGGAAGCCCCCATCCCGGTCAGCAGAAAGTGCAATGCCAGATGTCTGGGCTGCCTTTCGAGTCAGCCCAAGGATTCCTGCCCCCCAGCCCATGGGCGTATTAGATTCAGGCCTGGGCTGGAAGAGATAGTGGAGTTGGCCCAGGAACACCTGGAGCAGGCCCAGGAACCCATTGTTAGTTTTGGGCAGGGCTGCGAGGGGGAGCCTCTCACAGAGGCAGAACTCATAGCCCAGGCCGTCGGTACAATCAGGGCCCGTACCCAGCTGGGCACCTTGAACATGAACACCAACGGCAGTCTTCCTCAGGCTCTCAGAAGGGTGGTTGAGGCAGGGCTGGATTCCATAAGGGTGAGCCTAAACAGCGCACGCCCTGAATTCTACAAAGCCTATTGCAGACCACTGGGCTTTGGCCTGGAGGAGGTGGAGGAATCCCTTGTCTTGGCCAGGGAGGCCGGTCTTTTCACCATGATCAATTACCTGGTTTTCCCGGGTGTCAGTGATCAGGAGGAGGAATGGAAAAGCCTAAAAGGGCTCGTGCAAAGAACAGGTGTCCAGTTCCTTCACCTCAAGAACTTGTGCATTGACCCCCAAGTTTATTTAAATGCCATGCCCAAGACTGCATCATCCCCCATGGGCATGCGCCGGCTGTGGGAGAAAATCCGCCAGGAGCTGCCCCAGGTAAGGCTCGGGTACTTCAATCAGCCGATTCTCAAGTCCGAATCCCGAATTCTTCCCTGAGCCTCTGGGAGGTCTGAACTGTCAGATCCATGGCTCGTATGGCAGACTCAGGATCCAGACTCCCCAGGCCGCAAGCCGGGGTTATGAAGGAATTCCTGAGAATTTCCTTCAAACCCACCCTTTCTTGAGCCAGGCTTTGGGCCTTCTCTTTCCAGCTCTGGGCCAAGGTTTCTGCTTTGAGCTTCTCCAGATCCTCTCCCCTTGTGGGTACTATGCCCCAAGCCAAGATCCCTCCCCTGTCCAAGAAATCCATGAGCTCCTGGCTGAAAAGAGCTACTCTATCAAAGTAGGAGTAAGCGTCGAAACTCAAGACTCTAAGCTCTTTGATGTTCAGCAGGGCTCCCCAGTCAGCATTGGCACAAACATGCACGCCCGGCCAAGCCCCCTCTGCCTCCACGGCCGTCAATATTTCCCGCAGATTTGCCAGGGCCTCTTGAGGTGCTATGCTGATCAGCGAGGAGCTGCCTAGGTTTCCCAGTGTCGGCTCATCCACGGACAAGATTACAACTCTTGCCAACTGCTTTAGCTTCCTGGCCTGCCAGCGCGCCTTGAGGCACAAGAGCCTTACCATGGCTTCCCTGACCCTCTCATCATGGTAAGCCCACCTTGATTTGGAGTCCTGAATCCCCGTAAGCACGCTCAAGGGTCCGCTCACCTGTCCTTTTACAAAGGCCAAAGTCCTGCCCGAGCAAATTACATCCATCAACCGATAAAACCCTGGTGCCGCCTGGGAGCTCATGACAAAAAGGGATGAATCCAAGTCCTTGTTCCCCTCGGTCACGGCCAAGAACTCTTCATAAAAAAGCAAGAGTTCTCTTTCAAAATCCTCCCCCTCGTTCTGCACCCACACACGAGAGCCCACCCTCAAGCCTGGCAGGCCCTCGGAGAACTGAAGCAGGAAACTCTCTTGGGGATGCACTGGCAGCTGAACCCAATGGGGGCTCTGAGGGGTTCTCTTCAAGACCTCATCCAGCGCCTCTTTGTGATCCTGAAAAGGAAGACTCCCAATAAAAAAGGGAAGCCCCATGGGCCTTGGTTCCTCAAGCTCCAAGCTCATTGGAATTCTCCAGGATTTATTATGATTTCAAGTCTCAAGAAATTTCCAAAGTCAAAAGAATCGATCCATGCAACCTCTCTTGGAACAAACCTAGAGCCTCACCTTTTTAAAACAATGAACTCCCATGGCTTTCTTGGGGCTTACATGGGTGAAAAACCATATTTCACCAAGGGTGCATTTTACCCTGAGCCCAACTGCACGCCAAGGTTGGCTGCCTGGATGGGTTGCGGCCATAAGGGCCATGGACCTGCAGTTCCCTTAATCCGTGAAATGTTTTGGGGGATGAGTACTCACAGGGCCTGCTTGACCCATGTCCAGGCGCAACCCGGCTTTCTGTTTCAGATCCCGAATGCTTTAAACCTGAAAGAAGATTTTTCCTTGCACATTGAAGATGCTTCTGGCACCATTTGGATGGGGTGAACCTCTGGATGCCGGCTGCAGGCCGAGAAATGGTAAGGCTCTGGCGGCTTCATGGGGTCGGCTGGATGGGAGGTAAACCAGTTGCCAGATCCAAACTGCCCTTCCAAATCTTCGCCTTTGGGTGCCAGGTGCCCCAGATGCCAGGAAAAGCTTTCACCTCACGCCATGGAGGGCTTTGCTCTGCAAGTGTGCACCCTGTGTGGAGGTCTCTGGATAGGCCTGGAGGAGTTCAAAGAAGCTCTAAAAAAGAGGCCCCCAGAATCTTTGGGAAATCACCAGCAAAGAGGAGATACGGCTTTAGCTTTGTGGGAAGAAGGAAAGCTGGCCTGCCCACTTTGCGGCCTGAGCATGAGCAAAGGGCGCTACGCTTACTCCAGCGACGTGATAATAGATAGATGTGAGCACTGTGGCGGAATCTGGCTGGACAGAGGGGAACTGGCTCGCCTGAGAGCCTTTGTACACAGGCCAGTTCCTGAAGATAGGCTCCTCATGGCCCAGATGGAGGCCCAGGCACTCAAGAAGAAGGCTCAGGCCAGGGAATTGTCCCAGGCCCGGGCCACAGGCGCAGGAGCCTCCTTGGGGGAGATCCTTAGAATACTCAAAGAGATTTTTTCTTGAGGCCGGGCAGGAAACCCTTGTTGTCCTCAATCCTCGCGGGATTTTGTGGTCTTCTCACAAGGGAGGTGATCCATGGCCAAGAACTTTTCTTTCTGGCCAAAAGGTTGGCCCACCAGTCTCAATTATCCTGAGCTGCCAGTACAGGCCATATTGGAGAACACAGCAAGAAGGGTTCCAGATCGCATAGCCATTATCTTTTCGGGCCTGGAGCTGACCTATGGAGAACTGCTGGATCTTTCCAAGAGGTTTTCCTCTGCCCTTTTTCACTTGGGTGTAAGAAAGGCAGACAGGGTGGCCATCCACCTGCCCAACTGCCCGCAATTCGCTGTGGCTTACTACGCTCTGTTGAGGATAGGGGCGGTATTTACCCCCTTGAGTCCTCTTCTGTCCCCAAGAGAGGCCCATCACCAGCTTTCAGATTCAGGTGCCGAGACTCTCATCTCCCTGGATCTGCTCTTTTCAAACATAAGACCCGTTCTGGCAGATACGGCTGTAAAGAGGATCATCACCACCAGTCTGGCGGATTGTTTTTCAGCCCTGAACGCCCCTCTGAAGCCCATAGGGAAGATAGTCGTGCCTGACACCCTGGACATGGTGAGTTTGCTCAGGGAGCATCCAGAAGAGCCCCCGGAGGTTGAGATCAACCCCCGGGAGGATCTGGCCCATCTGGCTTATACTGGAGGCACTACAGGACTGCCCAAGGCAGCCATGCTTACCCATTTCAATGTGGTATGCAATGTACTTCAGGTCTCCCACTGGTTTAGCGGCTCAGAACCAGTGGTGGAACAAGGCCTGATAAAGAGTAGACCCCCGCAGGGGGCAATTCAATCCATGCCAAAGACCATCCAGCCGGATCAGGAGACAGCACTGGTGGTGGTTCCCTGGTTTCATGCCATGGGGGTCGTGGGTTATCTGAACAACCAGGTATACAGTGGAAATACCATGGTGGTCTTCCCCCGATTCGATGCCACAGAGTATCTTAAGGCTGTGCGGAAATATGGAGCTACCATGCTGGGTGGTGCGCCTCAGCTCTACATTCCCTTGGTGAATCATCCAGATTTCCTAAAACAGGATCTTTCCACCATAAAGTTGGCAGCTTCCGGCGCTGCACCTCTGGCGCGTTCGGTGCTGGATCGAATGATGGATGCTTTCTCTGGAGTGGTTGCCGAAGGCTACGGTCTGACCGAGTGTACCATGTGTGCTGCTTTCAACCCTCCTTCTCGAGAGCTCGTGAGGGCTGGCAGCGTGGGATTGCCCCTTTTCGACACAGAGGTCAAGATAGTAGATCTGGTGACAGGACAGGAGCTCCCCCCCAACCAAGACGGCGAGATCTGTATAAAAGGGCCTCAGGTGATGAAGGGTTACTGGAATAAGCCTCAGGAGACAGAAAAGACAATTGTGGATGGATGGCTCCTCACAGGAGATATAGGCCATCTGGATCAGGACGGATTCCTTTACATAACAGACAGAAAGAAAGATATGATCATATACAAGGGTTACAATGTCTATCCGAGGGAGTTGGAGGAAGTGCTCTTTACACACCCGGCAGTGGAGCAATGTGCGGTTGTGGGCAGAGAGGATGTGGAATTGGGGGAGGTTCCCGTGGCCTTTGTAAAACTGAGGATGGGGGCTCAAGCCACCCCAGAGGAGATCATGGAACATGTGAATCAGCAGGTGGCCAGGTATAAAAGGATTCGGGAAGTTGTGTTCATGGAGCAGATCCCGGTGAGCGCTGCCGGAAAAGTGCTAAAAAAAGAGCTGCGAGAGTTATTGAGACAAAAGGAGCAGAAGGAGCCTTCTAGGAAATGAATCCCCAGGCAAGTCCCATAAAGGAGTCATCAGCAGAAGCCCCCTCCAAATCCAAGAGCACTTGGGGAGGAGGCGGGTGGACCGCTTTTTGTTTGCTTCTCCTGGTAGTATTGGTCGGATTGGGAATGATCCTTTATCTATGGGAGGACATAGGCCGTCGTATGAGCCAGCCCTTTCTGGAGGAGGAAAGGGCCAGATGCGAAGCCAGGCTTGCCTCCATGCAACGCAAGATTCCCCACCCAGCCCAGCCCGCCACAGCAGGATCCCCACCTGAGGAGGTGAGACGTTGGACCGAGCTGACAGGCTCATTTCCTCAGTGGCCCGAGGATCTGTTGGAACCAGGAAGCTGCACAGAAGTGGAGGAAGACTTCAGGGCTCTTTGCCAGGAGCTGGACAGAAAGCCTTACCTTCAAGGCAGACTTCCCACAGGTGGAAGCTATGCATTTTTTTCCGGTATGGCCAGACGGCTATCAGCCCATCCTCCTGTGGCCTCAGGGGAAATGCGTTTGCCAGAAGCTGTTGTGGCCAATGTTTTTCATCTCTTCAGAGTGCTTGGCAGGGAGCCCCTGGGGATTCTCAACCGCATCCTGGCCCAGGAGCAGGCCCTGGCTGAACCTGCGGCCATAGTGGTTTACAGATGGCTTGCAGCTCAGGAAAAGTGCTGGAAGGAGAACTCCGTTGCGCCCAACTCGGCCTTGGAGGATTATGCAGCGTTTTTCTTGAACACCCTGGGAGGACAAGGATACCTGAGAAGGCGCCCTCCGAAACTGGCGGCTCTGGCAGGATTTTACTCCTTGGTGATTCTGGAAAAGGCGATCTCCTCCGGAAGAAATCCTCATGGCCTGGACCTGAGGCCTCACATAGTTTTCTACCGCGAACTCATCAGAAGTCAGGAGCTTGTGTTCAAGGAAAGGTACTTGGAGACCCTGTCCAAGATGGAGACTCGCTGGAAGGATTTCTCCCATACCGAATCAGGGTCCGGCCGTCCTTGAGAAGTGCCAGTCTTGCTTAAAACCTTCGGGAAGCTAATCATACCATGTACAGCAATGTGATAGTGGCTCTGGCCGTGATCCTCATGTGGGAACTCCTGCCCAGCTCCACCGGGGGGGCCGGGCTAGAATTCCTTGAAAGAATCGAGCTTACCTCAGGGCTAATCTTTTTTTACATAATCCTTGTGCGAACGGCTTTTATCCATTGGAAGAAAAGACGCAGGCCAAGCCTCGAGTCTCATGCCTTCCAGCTCTTCCATGCTTCCTTTGTGCAACGCTTTGTCATATGCGGTGCCATTTTCTATGGTCTGATCCTGTATTGGTTGGGCTGGAAAACCAGTCTTGAAAAGCTTCCCATGGGAGGCAGCGATCTTCTGCTGAGCCTCCTGGGCATCTTGCCATTTCTGTTGATTCTCTTGGGTGTTTGGGCAGCCTGCTTCCCTGGTGGCAGGCCCGGCCTTTGGAAAATGAGTTCATATCTTTGGGACCAAGCCCTTCTTTTCTTGCCAGTATTGGTACCATGGACGGTCATACTGGCCATCATGGACCTCATCAGGCTATTGGCCCCTGGGCTGGAAAGAAAACTGCAGGAAGATAGCCTTTGGGGTTTGGGGGTTTTTGCAGTGCTCCTTCTGGTGTTGGCCTGGGGCTTTCCTACTTTGGTCATCAGGCTTTGGAAATGCTCCCCCATGCCTGTGGGCAAGCTGAGGGAGTTCCTGGAAGATTTCTTTCAAAGGCAGGGGTTCCGATACAAAGGGATATTCCTCTGGAACCTCCTTCAGGGCTCCACGGCAACCGCAGGGATAATGGGAATTTTCCCTAGCTCCAGGTATGTACTGATCACACCTTCCTTGTTGAGCCTCTTGGAACCACAGGAGCTGGAAGCTGTCATGGCGCACGAGATAGGTCATGTACGTCATCTGCACATGGTCTTTTATCTGGCCTTCATGATGGGCCTCACCCTGATTCTGGATCTGTGTTTGAGGGCGGCGCCGTGGGCTTTGGGAGGCGGATTCCTGATGCTTGAGGCTGCCGGGCTCCCCATAGATGGGTGGTGGGAAAAAAGCTGGCTGGATTCCTCCAGCGTGAGACTTGCAGCATCCCTTTTTTTTGTTGCAATGGCAGTGTTCTACCTTCGCTTCGGCTTCGGCCTGTTTTCCAGAAACTTCGAAAGACAGGCGGATCTTCACGCCTTGGAGATACAAGGAAACGCTCTACCCCTCATAAGATCTTTGGAAAAGATAGGGGGATTCCACCCCTTGATACGCTCACTGCCCAACTGGCACCATTACAGCATCCAGGAAAGAGTTTACTTCCTGTCCAAGTGTCAGCAATTCCCGGCTGAGGTATCACGCCACCACAGGAAAGTAATGAGGCTTGTGGGAGGGTATCTGTTCGTGCTGCTTGTGCTTCTGGCCTTGGTCATAGGATGGAGATCCTTTCACTGGGACAGATATCTAAGCCTCAGGTTCCAGACCACGCTCACCAGTAGAATGCTGCAGAAGGATCCCGTGAATCCAGCCCTGTTTTTCATTGCCGGCACCCTTGCCATGGAAACAGGAGATCTGGCCCGCGCACAAGAGTTTTTGCAAAAATCCTTGGAACTGCAGCCCCATAATCCAGAGGCACTCAACAATCTGGCCTGGCTGTACGCCACAGCCCAAGACCACAGGTTCAAGGATCCTCAAAAAGCCTTGAGCCTGGCCTTGGAAGCTGCCAGGCTAAAGCCCCAGGAAGCTTATATCCTGGATACCTTGGCCGAGGCCTATTTTCAAAACGGCTATTTTAAAGAGGCAGTGGAGGCAGCACAAAAGGCTTTTTCCTTGGGAGGACATGCCTCGGAGCATTACAGGCGCCAGCTGGAGAGATTTCAGAGAAGTTTGTTGCCTGAGGGCCCCTGAGGGGGTAAAATCCCGAAGTTGTAACATCTATGGGACAAGCAAACAGATGCAGCAAGGCTTTGCGCCCAAGGCCCAGGAATCCATTGATGAAATGACCTGGATCTGGAGTCATGTTTCGGGATGGGGCAACCAGGAGCTGGCCATGTCTGAAGTTTTCTTCTCAGAGGGCTTTGTGGGCCACCATGGAGGAGGCAGGGAGCTTCCATGGCAGCATTTAACTTTGGCATGAGTCTTTGGTGGATTTGCCGGTAGATCTTCCGGCATGTGAGCTTAGGAGGGAACAACTTGTCAGGAAAGTGGTCACTGGAGAGCATAATGGAGGCGGCTCGTGGGTTTCAGGTGAGTCGTTTGATTCTGACGGCCGCGGAGTTGAATTTGTTTCCCCTTCTGGGAGGGGATCCCAGAGGGGCCCAAGAGGTAGCCCAAGGCCTTGGTTTGGACGGGCGTGCCACAGAGATCTTCCTGGATGCCCTGGCAGCTTTGGGATTACTGGAGAAGAGCGGAGGAAAATATCGCATTTCAGAGGGCCTGGGCTCAGTCCTTGCCGGAGACTCAGAGCAAAACGTGATGCCTCTGCTCAGGCACATGGCAACGCTTTGGAGGAGATGGGGGTCACTCAATGAGGTCTTGAGAACAGGTATGCCTCCTGAAACAGATTCCTGGGAGGCAAGACCCAAGGAGGAGAGGGAGGCCTTCATAGGGGCCATGCACGTCATAGGCAAACAGATGGCTCCGGAGTTGATAGGCGCCATATCCTTGGATGGAGTAAGAAGCATCCTGGATGTAGGAGGCGCTTCGGGTACATATGCCATAGCATTCCTGGAAAGCAAGAAAGATCTTAGGGTCACGCTTCTGGATCTACCTTCGGTCATTCCCCTGGCCAGGAAGCGTCTGGAAGAAAAAAAGCTTTTGGAAAGAGTGGAATTGGTGGCAGCCGATTTCGAAAAGGACTCCCTTCCACCAGGCCACGACATGGCCTTTTTGTCGGCCATAGTACATCAAAATGACAGAGTCCAAAACAGGCTCCTTTTCTCCAAAATCAGACAGGCCCTCAACCCTGGAGGCAGACTTGTGATAAGAGATCATGTCATGGATCCTTCCAGAACCAGACCTACTGCCGGGGCACTTTTTGCGGTGAATATGCTGGTATCCACCCGAGGCGGAACCACATACACTTTCCAGGAACTGAAAGAGGACTTGGAATCAGCCGGTTTCCAACATGTACGATGGACCCGCGTGGGCGAAAAGATGGACTCCCTTGTGGAGGCAGTACGAATGGGCGATGAGCTCCCATGATCGGATTTGCCCAGGACACCAGAAGGTTTCCCCGTTACCGGGTGGCCTTGCCCATGCGTTTTAGCCTCATCAGCGGGGAAGACCGCCGCAGGGTGTCGCGTTTTTACCGCACCACTGTGAGAGATCTGGGCCTGGGCGGAGTATCAATAGTGACCCCGGTGCTGAAGCTAGACGGCATACATTTTTTTTATAACTCCATACCTACGGTGCGAAACCAAATCATGATGCAGATATACCTTCGCAAAGAAGATCTCCCTCTGGTTGCATTGGGATACGCTGCTCAGGGCAGAGTCGTGAGGATAAAGGACAGAAAGGCATACCTGGTGGGCATCAATTTTCTCCAGATCAACGAGGTCCAGGGCCAGAGACTCAGAGGATTTCTCCTGCAGTTGGAAAAGGGAAGCCGCCCTTAGGCTCAAGTGGTTTTTTGGTGATAGCGCATCCATAAATCCATGGCCTTGAGACACCTGGACATGTCCTGGAAAAGGGGTATCTTGGCTCCTATTACCATATCTTCCAAGGCCTTACGGTTGCTCTGTGCATGGCTGTGGGGCATTACCACTACAAGAGGGCAACTGAGGCTTCTTGATGCTTCCACACAGGTGCGAACGGTCTCCAGAGTAATGCCTGGGAAGCGGTGTTCAGGAATGTGGAAGTACTCCAGGGCCAGCACCAGTACCAGCACATCCACCTCTTTGGACTCATCCAAGGTTTTGAAGATCTCGGGGAAAAGATGCCATCTGAAGAAACCGGCCGCCAAATCCAAAGGGTTTCCCAAGCTGGTTCCTGGTAAGTCGAGTATACCCCTCAGTCTCTCCAGGAGCTCCCCGCTGAGGGCCGGCACCTGGAATCCAGCAGTTACGGCCTGATCAGTGTAGTTCACGCTCAGCCCGCCGCTGACACAGAGCAAGGCCAGGCGTCTTGCCCTGGGCTTTCCCAACCATTGCAAACACTGGCTTCCACCCACCATTTCCTCCAAATCCCGCACCTCTAGGGCTCCCACCTGTCTTATGAGGCCTCTCCATATATCCCAGGAACCTGCCATGGAACCCGTGTGGGATTGGGCTGCCCTGCTTCCTGTGGAGGTGTGCCCGCCTTTTAGGACCAGAAGGGGTTTTCGGCAGGCCAGTCTTGCCATGGAACCCAAAAGCTCACGACCCAAGCGAGTTCCCTCTATATAAAGCCAAACCAGCCTGGTGGCTTGATCCTCTCCTAGGAAGTCCAGGAGTTCTGAACTACTCAGGTCAGCCTCGTTTCCGTAGGATACCACCTTGGAGAATCTAAGCCCCCTGGAGCCAGCCAAGAGCACCCCCGAAATGCTCATGCCTCCACTTTGTGAAACATAACCGATGCTCCCGGGTTCTTTGGGGAAATCCGGTCTGAATGTCAGTCGGCTTTCAGGGCAGTATATGCCCATGCAGTTGGGGCCTATGAGCCTAAGTGGTTGCTCTTTCACCCATTGACGGATTCGCTCTTCCAGCTTTCTTCCGGCAGGGCTTCCAGATTCCGAAAAGCCAGAACTGAAAATTGCCACGGATCTTACTTTCTTGGCTGCGGCATCTTGCAGTACTGCCCATACCGAAGCCGCAGGCACGGCTATGATCACATGATCAACAGGCTCCGGGATATCCACCAGTCTCTTGTACGTGGGAAATCCTTGGACTGGCTCGCCCTTGAGGTTCAGGGCATAAAGTCTCCCCTCAAAGCCCATTTCCCTGAGGGACTGGAGAAAAAAACGATTCATGTTCAGTTCCTTGGGGGAGACTCCCACCACCGCCACTGAAGCTGGCCTAAATATTTTTTCCAGCTCTTGTTTTTTTCTATTCCCAGTCTCCAAATCCTGTCCTGAAATTTCCTCAAGAGCCATTTTTCTCAAGAAGCCCTCCTCGCAGTTTTCTGGGCAACAATTTCAGTTGGAAGAAAATAGGGCATAAGAGGGCCTCTGTGCAAGAGATCTGTGCCCAGTTATCACCACAAAGTAGGCAATCATCTCAGGGGGGGGTACTCCCTTGAGCTTGGCCAATCATTGCCCTAACTTGCTGGACAGGGCTACGAATATCCTGGAAAATGGTTGAGTCCCAAATCAGGATTCCTTTGGCCGATTCATTGGAGAGAAGAGCCTTTGCAACAATGAGCAATCTTGAGATATTGCTCTTATATCCTCCCGTTGCCATGCCTTCTGAACCCCCTGTGGGACTTGCTACCGTAGCTGGTCTGCTCAAGAGGGCCGGGGTGAGTTACCAGGTCTTGGATCTAAATGCAGAGGCATTCCAAGTGCTTCTCTCCTGTGATTTTCCATGCCAACAGCCTTTGGATACATTCTCCAAGAGATCCCTTGGGAGACTTCAGGAGTATTTGGAAAGGCTACGCTCCCCTGATATTTTGAAACAACCCGGGGAGTATGCCTCGGCCATCAGCCACATCCAGAGAGCCCTGTGGCTGCGAACTGCTGCTTCTGGAAATCCCAGGGTTACTTTGACGGATTTCAAGCATCCACGGCTCTCACCTCTGTCCACACAGGACCTGCATGGCATGGCCTCGGAAAGATCCATGGGCCCCATAGGAGAGTGGCTGGAGGCCAGGCTCTTGGAATGCCTTGGTTCCACTGGGGCTCAGTTGGTTGGTATTTCGGTCCAGTACTTGAGTCAGGCCTTACCAGCTATGGCGTTGGCAGGGGCCATCAAGAGTGAGTTTTCTGGAGTTAAGGTGGTCATGGGTGGGGCCCTGGTGGGCACTTGGGCCAGACTGGGACGGCTGCCCAGGCTTGATCCATGGGTGGACCTGCTGGTCCCAGGCAAAGACCTGAGCCCTCTGGCTCAACTTCTGGGTATAGAAAGACAATTCCTAGAGGGAGATTTACCCACGCCGGAATTCGAGGGCTTCCCTTGGCAATATTACCTCTCTCCCCAAAGAGTGACTCCCCTGTTCACCAGTCTTGGATGCTACTGGGGAAGATGCAGCTTTTGCCCAGAAGCTGACAAAAACCAAAGCTTCCGGCCTTTACCCACTGAGCTGATTGAGGTTTGGATGGAAAAGATCAAAAGAGAAACCCAATGTCCATGGATCCACATCACGGACAACGCCATCCCGCCAAAGGTTTTGGCCGCCTTGAGCAAGATGGATCTCGGGGTCAGATGGTTCGGCTTCGCAAGGTTTGAAAGCATACTTTCAGACCAGAAATTGGCTTTGGAACTCCACCGTTCGGGGTGTCGGATGTTGCAGCTTGGTCTGGAAAGCGGCTCTCAAAGGATTTTGGACAGACTTTGCAAAGGCACGGATTTGCATGAGGTCTCACGTATTCTTGCCAATTTGCACCAGGCTGGTATAGCTACTTACGTTTATGTTCTCTTTGGAATACCGGGTGAGACTCTGGAGGATGCCAGGAGGACTCTGGAATTTGTGGCAGAGAATGCCGAGTGGATAGATTATCTTCATTGTTCCATCTTGAACCTGCCCAAGATCAATGGATCGGCATGGGATGTGCAGCTACAAGAATTGGGTGGCCAAGAACTCCAGGATCTTAGCTTGTACACAGGCTTTCGCGCAGCCGAAGGCTTGGACAGGAGATCCGCCAGAAGATTCCTCTTGAGGGAGTTTAGCAGGGAGCCCAGAATTGCCAAGATCCTCAAGAGGGATCCGCCGGCTTTTACTTCAGCCCATGCTGCACTGTTTCACGCTGGAACAGAGGGATAAAAAAGGCCTGGGAACAATTTTCCCCTTGACTCGGATAAGCGGTTATTGTATGAGGATTCCCATTGCAGAAGGGGTCTGGCGGCGTCCATGTTAGGCGTTCCCACGCCGCACGCTTTGGAAGGATTGGTCCTTTGCCAGAGCGGCGACCTGAAGTTGGGTAAAGAGGAACGGTCCATCAAAAGAAGGAGGTTGGTGCTTTGGCAGAGGGTACGGTCAAATGGTTTAACGAGAAAAAGGGGTATGGTTTCATCCAACAGAAGGATGGCCGGGATCTGTTCGTACATTTTTCCTCCATCGACATGCCTGGTTTCAAAACCCTGACAGAAGGGGACCGGGTGGTTTTCGAGGTGGAGGAAACCGACCGGGGACCGCAAGCCAAAAACGTTAAAAAATTGTAAAACGGTCCTATCCTAGGCAGGGGTATCTCTGAAACCCAGAGATACCCTTGCTCCTGGTTGGCTCTGTTGCAAGAGAGCTTCTCGTTGACTTGCAACCCGGGGATGAATAGACTCTTTTCTTAAAGCAAGCAACCTCCCCAGAGGAGCCATGCGACTTACTGCCAACCACCTCACGTTCCTGCGCCTGGCGTTGATTCCCATCCCTTGTGCCCTGCTTCTGGGCGGCGCGATTCAGAAATCCTTGGCATTGGTCTTGTTTGTCCTGGTGGGCTTGACGGATTTTCTGGACGGATACCTGGCCAGGAAACAGGGTCCCACTGTTTTGGGAGCCCTGATGGATCCCTTGGCGGACAAAATATTTGTTGCTGCCATGTTCGTGCCTTTGGCGTACCAGGGTTCCGTGCCTTTGTGGATGGTGTGGTTGGTTTTCATCAGGGAGTATGCCATCACAGAACTCAGGAGCATCCACGGGGCCCGCAAGGCAATTTTTCGCACCTCGGAACTGGCCAAGTACAAGACCACTATCCAGATGATAGGAGGGGGAGTAATCATCCTCAACGACATCTTCGGGGCCAATTCCTGGGTCTTTGTCCCACTGGGGGGCCTTTTTCTCTTTACGGTTTGGGTGGCGTGGAAGGTGCGCCAGGCCGGGCGAAAAACAGCATTGAGGGCACTGACCTTCATGATTCTTGTGGCCTGGGCCCTGGCCATGAGGTGGCAGTTTCCTTATGACCAGGTGAACTGGGCCATAATGGGCTTGGTCACCTCGGTGACTGTGGCAAGCGGGCTTCATTATGCATATCATACCTGGAAGCTGATGGGTGTCGAGTTCTCTCAATCCTTCAGGTGGGCCGACTGTCTCGCTTTCTTGGCAGCCAGTGTCCTGTTCCCCACCATTTTTCTTGCTGCTACTGGCCTAAAAGTGGTCTCTATTTGGCTGGTCTTGGCGGTGCTGGCTTCTGAAATGTTAGTAGGAGGTCTCAATAATCTTTCGGCAGCCTCCCGGCAGGCACTGCCCTATGCACCAGGGAAAATGCGCTTGGTCTTACTCAATGGAGCAGGTCTGCTGGGCCTGGTTCTGATGGCCTTGGGCACAAAGAACTGGCAGCATGACCTGGGATACCTGGCCTTCTGGATATGCCTGATTGTGAGTCTCGTGGGGTGCATAAAGGCCGCTTATGTTCACAGACGAGCCCTTGGGGGGATTCCGGCCAAGGCATTGTAGGAGCTGGGTTGCTCTGGAGCCTAGATCACTGCCCCCAAAGGCACTCCTGGAGCTCAAGTCCCAGGGTCTCAAACACGGCGGATTTGGGGATGGTTAGAGCCCTTTGCAGTGTAAAGCGCGAAAGGATTGATTTACCTTTTCTGGGCAGGGAAACACTTTTTTTTTTCCACTAGTGTGTCCAATTACTTTGGAAGCTGGCAGATAGCTTCTCCTCGAGGATGGAGGGAATGATCAAGGCCTTCCTGATAATGGAAAAAGGCTTGCTGGAAGAGCGGGTCTATCCGTTGGAAGAGCGCCTGACCATTGGACGCAGCCCCCTCAACGTGGTTCATCTGCCAGATCCAAGTGTGTCAAGAAGACATGCGGCCCTTTACAGCCTTGGCGGCAAGACCATAGTGGAGGACTTGGGCAGTCACAATGGCACCTATGTCAACGGGGAGAGGGTTTTTAAGGCTGTGCTTAAAAATGGAGACACCCTTCGTGTGGGTAAGGTGATACTCCACTACAGGGAGCAGTACGCCTCTGAAGAGGAGCCCAATGACATTACGCAAGAGATCATCAGGACAACCCAAGAGCTTCTCCAAGGCGGTGACGAGCTGGCAGATGTGAAGATTTCCATGGCCGGAAAAGATGGGACCTCTTTCTCTCATCGCTCCAGAAGACTCTCTGAGACCCTTTCCAGGATACCTATTTTCGCTCCCTTGGATGATGAGACCCTCTCCCTGGTGGCCCACTCGGCCAGGCTCCTGGTTTTTGACCGTGGAAGGACGGTTTTCCGTCAGGGGGATCGAGGCAGCTCTCTTTACGTTGTGCTGGATGGGAAGGTGCGAGTGGTGACCTACGACCACGAGGGCAGAGAGCTGGAACTGGCTATCATAGGGGAAAACCAGTTTTTCGGAGAAATGGCCTTCTTTTCAGGAAAGCCCAGAAGCGCCACCGTGCAGGTCTTGGAAGAGTCCATCTTGTGTGAACTGAGTTTTCAGATGATGCTAGAGGTGGTGCGCAGAGTTCCCCAAGTCCGCAGTATCCTTGAAAGTTACTATAATGAAAGGCTCCAGGACACACTGGCTAAGAAGAAGGCCGCGGGCATTGTGGACAGGAGGAAACAGCCCAGGCTCAACGAACGGCTTCCAGTCAGTTTTTCTACAGTGGGTGTTCTCCCCTCTCATATAAGAGGCCGCATTTTCAGGTCCACATCCCAGGATATCTCCCAGACAGGAATAAGGATCAAGGTTCAAGACAGGGCTCTAATGAGCCTTCCAGCCGGGTGTCAGCTTCGTTTGGAGATCGGCCTTCCCCAAGGCTGGGGCACTGTGAAGGCCTTGGGGATACTAAGAAATATTGTGGACAGCAAGGAAGGAGGGGACCTGGGCTATCTGGGCATAGAATTTCTGGAAATGGCTTCTGGGCACAAAAACAAGCTGATGAGATTCATCAGAGGTGAGGCGCTTCCTCCCTAGTGAGCATCTTTGTTCGTAAGGGAAAAATATGGGCAGATACAGCCCCTGGGTCCAAATCATGGAAATCAAGATGCCAGCAGTATTCTAACCTTGCGCTCCTGACGAGTGGTTCTCTCACCCAAGGAGCTTCCGCAATGCACACAGAGGTATTCATGTAACTCTCCGTCCGGTAGAATCAGTAGAAGCCTCTCTCTTACGGGCATGGCTGCTTTGCACTTGGGGCAATACAACTCCGAGGCCGAAAGCCCTGTATCGGTTCGAGATGAGGCAGCCCTTTTGTTTCCTGAAGGAGTCTGCACGAGACCCATTGCTTTGAAATAAGGCTTTCCTTCCTTCATAGCCAAGCCTCCCATGACAGCTTTTTATCACTTTAAAAATTGGCCCCCTTTTGTGTCAAGCAGGCAAGCAAAAAAATAACAGATCTCTAGCCCGGATTATTCCTCAGGGTGGGTGAGTCTGAAGACCACACCCCCAAGCTCCCGACACATAGAACTTCTTTGATTCCCAGAGATGGGAAGGCTTTGCCTCTGGTCAGGAGTCTCAAGAGGCCTGTTCTTCTTGCCTTGAGTATTATAAGAAGGGGATGAGAAGGATCAATCCACCGCAAATATCTGGGAGCAGAATCAAGCCTGGGAACAAGATTTTAGAGGTGTACCCAGGCATTTGAATCAGAGAATCGCCTTGACCTGATGAGGGTTTGAGGAATAATCTATTCTTTAAGTCCGGCCCCTGAGGCTGGTATTTTTTTGTTATTTTGGAGGCCCATCATTGAGAAAGATATTTTTTTGTTACTTGGCTTGGCTATTTCTTCTGGGGAATTCCTCTGCCAGCGCCACTGGAGCCTATAAATATCAGTTGCCTTCCAATTCAGTATCGCCTCAAAACTGGGAAACTGTGATCGGGGTGGTCCGAGGCCACACAGTCCAAGAAGGAGAGACTTTTCTTGATATAGCCAGGAATTACGGGCTTGGCTTCAATGAGATGGAAATCCTTTACCCCACTATAGATCCCTGGATCCCTAGGGTGGGAACCAGGCTATTGATTCCTACCCAGTGGGTCCTTCCTCCCACGGAAAAGCAGGGAATAGTCATAAACGTTCCAGAGATGAGACTCTATCTGTTTTACCCCAAGACACAAATGGTGCGCACTTATCCCATAGGCATTGGAGATGTGGATTTTGAAACCCCTTTGGGCACGTATCATGTTGTGTCCAGGCAGGTTAACCCGTCTTGGACAGTGCCCAAGTCCTTGAGAGAAAAATATGGTGTTTCTTTCATGCCCCCCGGGCCCGAAAACCCCCTGGGCAGCCGCTGGCTGGGGCTTTCCAGAAAAGGATACGGTATCCACGGAACAGATTTTCCATGGTCAGTGGGAAGATTGGTTACCCACGGCTGCATACGTCTCTATCCAGAGCACATGGAGCACTTGTTCAACCAGGTGGAGGTGAAGACTCTGGTGGAGATAATCTACGAGCCCGTCAAGGTAGGGTTCAAAGGCGGAGATATATATTTGGAGGTGCACCCTGACCCGTATAAGAAAATAAAAAACTTAAGAGAGCATGCCCGCAAGCTCATTCAACACATGGGAATAGTGGCTCTCGTCTCCACCAGCGACCTAGAGGCGGTCCTGGACCACACAAATGGTGTACCCGTCAAGATTGGATCTCTAAAGTACAAAGACCCAAATATCACACTCAAGACCACTCCAATCAAAACCGTGACAGGACAAAAGAAGAACTGACACGCACAATTTGTTCTGACTGTTCCCAGGATGGCTCACCATGGAGCCCACCCCCAGGGCCATGGACCTGTATCCATTTTTGAGGCCTGAACCGCGAAGACCTCATAGGGAAAATGAAGCTGCATTTGAGCATAAATCGTGCACTCCGGCACATCTTCAACTCGGGCCTCATTGCTCACCAATGAATAATAGTGCCCCTTAGGAGTCCATGAAGCTCTGGGTGGTTCACCTCCCAAGAATGCCAGACTACTCAATTCGTGGTCCCTGCCCTTCCTCAAGCCCGCTCCAGCCGAACCAATGTTTCTTTTACCTGGGACAGTAGCGACAAATCTGAGGTGATCCGCCCCACCGGACACACAGGACTATAAGCCCGACATTCACCAGCGCGGCTCACGGGAGTGGGCCCCCAAAATATGCACAAGGCAGGTCCCATGGGCCAGTACGCTAGGGTTCCGGGTTCTACCACATCCTGCTGATCCCCCTGTGGCAATTCCCAAGGAAGGTAGAAATATAGCTCATCACCCCAGCGACTCGCCTGGCCGGAAACCGGCAATCTCTCCCAGAGGGCCGAGCCCGTTGAAGTACGGTTCAGCTGCCCGCTAAAGACCTCAGAACCCACAAATATACGAACAGCCCTTGCATCTTTATCTTTGGATTCCACCACTTTAACCCCCGACTCTCCCTTGCCAAGTTGCTTTTCGTTATTTTTTAAAAACCAGAGGTCTTGGGCTGGGCCCTCCCCCTTTTTACTCAGACCCCGGCCAGATCAAAAATCAAGCTGTTTTTGATCATTAAGGGTCTTGTACTGCAAAGTTCGAAACTGCCAGATATTAGATTTGGTAAAAAATGTTCCCCAAACAATCCAAGCCAGGAGGCTACTTCTTGGCCTTCTTGGCTTTGGCAAGCCTTTCTCCAAGGCCTTTTGCTTTGGCAATCTCACGCCTCTTTGCAGAAAGAGTTTTGGAACTAAGACTCTGGCGCATGGGAATGGAGTGCTTTTTCTTGTATTCCTTGGGAGTCAGATTGTGGGTTTGAAGGTGCTTGGCGGACAGTTGTCGAAATTCCCTTCCGCATTCCAGGCAGATCACTTTGCTTCGCTTTATTGAAGCCAATCCCGACACTGCTGGAACTTCTTCTGTTTTCAATGTCTTTTCTTCTTGCGCCTGAACCCATCTGAGGGACTTGTAAAGCTTTTTTATGGCATCTGTCATATCGTCGGCGCTCATCTGGGCATGGGAAGCCTGAGCTTTCAATATTTCCACGGTCATCTCCAAGAGGTTTCTCTCAGCCATTTTATCCTTTCTCCTTTCTCTTCCAGGCTTATTCTCCGGCCAGCTCCTGCCGGGCACTTACCCACTTCAATCAGCGCACAATCAATGTCCTAAAGTATTACCGGATATCTCTCTACACTTACAGCTTTGCCTGATGAGAAACAGGCTGCTCTTAATCACTCGAAAAAGATATACTGAATTTGGAGTTTAGACTCCAGCTTGCCAGGCTTGGCTAAGAAACCAAGACCACAGTTCCTGCTGAAGCGATATCATTCTAGTTGGCTGTACAAAAAGATGCAAGCCAAAAAAAGGCTTATGAATCCATAAGCTGTCTTGAGCAAAAGAAATGGGTTGGTTAATTCCATGCGCCATGGCTATTCCAAACAAGAAATTGTAGACTTCTTGTGAAAGACAAACATATTGTAAGCCCTGTCAAATGGTCTGTAAGCCTCCCTCGGCCAATATTCTCAGGGAATCTTTTTTATTTGGAATACCTGGAATCCATGAAAGAAGTCTATGCTATCTTTAGCCCTCGGAGGTTAAATCCCAGATCAGCCTCAGAATTAAGAACCCATGGGGTCTCGGGTCAGTGATTTGGTTTGCATGATCATCTTGGGAACATAGCCTCCTGATCAACTCGTGGAGGGCTCCAGGTAAGCTCAACTGCTTGATATGAAGTCATCTGTGGGATAAGATCCCTTAAACGGAGCGCATTGCACAGGGGGTGGCGTTATGAAGGTGGCCGATGTGATGACCAGGAATCCTCGAGTCATTGATCCTGAGGCGCCCATTCGCCAGGCCTTACGCCTTCTTCGGGAAGGCGGTTTTCGCAGGCTTCCTGTAGTGCAGGATAAAGAGCTGGTGGGTATTATAAGTGAGAGGGATCTCAGGCAGGCCATGAACACTCCAGTATTGCTCCATGAGAGAAAGCAGGATGATTATATATTGGATAATGTCAAGGTCGGCACCTGTATGAGTAGCCAGGTCTACACATTGAGCCCGGAGGACTCCCTGAGCAAGGCAGCAGCTCTCATGAAAGAGAAAAAGGTTGGGGGATGTCCTGTAATCCATAGGGGTGAACTGGTAGGGATCATAACTGAATCCGACCTGCTGGATTACCTGGTTCGATCCATTGAGGCAGGAAGGTTGTTGTGAAGCCCAGGTTGTCTTGGCCAGGTGGGATCAACAACGTTGGGGAGGATGGAGTGAGACGCAAGAGCATAATGAGCATTAAGGTTTTGCTTTTGGTGCTCCTTGCCTTTGGGGCAGGAGTTCTGGCCAGTGGGGATGGGCTCAGGCGGGTCTTGGCTCTGCCCAAAGAGAATCCTGACCGATACGAAAAGCTCAAGATATTCACGGACGTGTTGGCCTACGTGGAGCGCAACTATGTGGAAAAGGTGGGCACTGAAAAGCTCATATACGGTGCCATCCAGGGAATGTTGCAATCCTTGGATCCCCATTCCTCTTTCATGAGCTCAGACGTATTCAAGGAGCTACAGGTCGAGACCAAAGGAAGTTTCGAGGGGCTTGGAATCGAGATAACAGTGCGTGATGGAGTCCTCACGGTGGTCTCTCCCATAGATGACACCCCGGCCTTCAGGGCTGGTCTCAAGGCAGCAGACCAGATATTGAGGATCGATGGTGAACTCACCAAGGACATGCCCCTCATGGAAGCCATAAAACGTCTGAGAGGCCCCAAAGGGACCAAAGTAACATTGACCATAATGCGAAAGGGCTGGACTGAACCCAAGGAGTTTCAAATTACCAGAGACGTGATCCCCATAGCCAGCGTCAAGTACGAGAAACTGCAGGACAACCTGGGCTACATCCGGATCAAGAGCTTCCAGGAAAGCACCGCCCAGGACTTGGAGAAGGCCCTGCGCGATTTGGAGGGAGTGCCCGGAGGATTGAGGGGGTTGCTCCTGGACCTGAGAAACAACCCCGGAGGCCTACTGCCCCAAGCCATAGAAGTGGCGGATAAGTTCATAGGCGAAGGGCTCATCGTGTACACAGAGGGACGTCAGGAGCGCAAGGAGTATAGGGCTCACCAGGAAGGCACTCGCTCCAACTTCCCAATGGTTGTCTTGGTAAACGGTGGCAGTGCCAGCGCTTCCGAGATAGTGGCCGGTGCCCTCCAGGATCATAGAAGAGCCCTTTTGTTGGGAAGTCCCACCTTTGGCAAAGGATCTGTTCAGTCCATTTACGGCCCACTGGAAGACGGCTCAGGACTCAGGCTGACTGTGGCTCTTTACTACACTCCCAAAGGCCGCAACATCCAGGCCAAAGGCATAGTACCGGATGTGCGTGTTGAGGAGGATGAGTGGGAGTACAAGCCCTCAGGCAAGAGGGTAGTCAGGGAGAAAGATCTGAGTCGCCACCTGGAGACAACTAAGGAGAAGGAGGATAAGTCTGCCAAGGAAGCAGAAGGTGGGCTGGCAGAAGAGCATCTGAAGGACATACAGTTCTTGAGAGGGTTGGAGCTGCTCAAGGGCCTGACCCTTTTTCAGAGCACTGGGGCTGCTCGTTCCCCTTGAGCTGGGCCAGCCTCAACGGATTCAGTGGGCAGCCTGCCCTGGGGTCTCAGGCCCCAAGGCAGGCTATTGAATCGATTCATGGTACTTAAACACCTCTTGTAAACATGACTCCCAGGCGTAAAGGGCGTGGCTCCAGCCCAAGAAAGCGCAACTTGCCTGTCAGAAACCTTTTCTTGATGGCGTTTTTGGCAGGCCTGGGCGTCTTGGGAGGTATCTGGCTTTCCCCCCATAGGTCAGGCAAACCCGTTGGTATGGTCAAGGCCCCAGTGCCTAGCCTGGATTCGGGTTCTGGGCTCGGGGATTGGGCATGGATAAATGCCAGACTGAAAGTTCTATGGGAGGACTTGGGAATTCCCCAAGAAAATATTGTCTCCATAGGGTCTGATTCCTCAACCCAGATGCTGCCTGCCAACCTGGAAGTCAGGCTCCCCAAAAATGTTTCTCTGGGCTCGGCCAGCAGGGCTCTTGAGGCTTTGGCAAGAGATCCTGCAGCTAGGCTTGAGATCCGCTGGGAAAAGGAAGAAAACACAGCCCGAACGGCAGTCATAAACCTCAACGGTTCCAAGGCCCTCACCATCTTACTATTGGAGGAGCCTGCACCCATGGCCCAGGGACTTGGAAGGGAGCCCAAGATAGCCATCATCATGGATGATGTGGGTCAAGACCAACGGGCTTTCAGGCAATTGATGGAGCTGGGAATACCCCTTACCTTGTCCATTCTCCCAGCGGGGGCACAGGCTCAGGAAATGGCCAGGGAGGCCAATTCCAGGGGATTGGAAGTGATGTTACACATACCTATGGAACCCAAGGACTATCCCTCCCGTAAACCAGGACCTCATGCCCTCATGGTCTCCATGGATGGTCAGCAAATCGCCAGGTTGATCCAATACCAGCTGGAGCTGTTCCCACAGGCCTCGGGAGCCAACAACCATATGGGCTCAAAGCTGACAGAGGACCTTCAACATATGTCCACCTTGATGGATGTGCTGGCCAAGAGGTCCATGTACTTCGTGGACAGCCTTACCAGCCCGCACTCCGTGGCCTATAGCGTGGCCACCCAAAAGGGATTGAAGGCTTACAGAAGAGACGTGTTCCTAGACAACATCAAGAACCCCGAAGGAATAAGGGAACAGTTCCAAGTTGCCATGAGCTTGGCCAAGAAAAAGGGGCATGCCCTGGCCATATGCCATCCTTATCCAGAAACCCTGGCCTTGCTCCCGGAACTGTACAGGTCCTGCCTGGCCCAGGGGATCCGTTGGGTCAAGGTATCCGAGCTTTCGGGGGAATTCCTGGGGCAGAGTGCTCCATTGGCCTCCAGGAAACCACCGTGAGGTCTTAAACATTATGTCAGAGTCACCAGCCAGAAGAACTTACAAGATAGTGGACTGTCACGTACATGTTTTTCCAGAGGAGTTTTGCAGGCAGAGGGAGAAGCTATGCCTCAAGGACCCAGGATTTGCATCCATCTATGGAGATCCCAGGGCCAAGATGGCAACTGCCCGGGAAATCCTAGAGCAGATGGAGCAGCTCGGGACGCAGGCAACAGTGCTATTCGGATTCCCCTGGCGGGATCAAGGCCTTTGTAGATTCCACAACGACTACATCCTGGAACTGTCCAATTCTGGTGGGAAGAAACTCGTGGGGCTGGGCTGCATTTCCCCTGCTTTGGGCCGCAAAGGCTTTAAGGAGGCGGCCAGGTGCATGGAAATGGGTCTTAAAGGCATCGGAGAGATAGCCCTTTACGATGCAAAGGCCTCCCTTTTCAATCACTTCTTTATGTCCCTGGCCGAACTCCTGGTATGGCACTCTGCCCCCTTGGTGTTACACGTTACAGAAAGCGTGGGGCACACTTACCCTGGGAAGGACCGCACAGACTTAAGAGAGCTTTACCGCTGGGTGGTTGCACATCAGGAGTTGGATATGGTGTTGGCCCATTGGGGGGGCGGCATTCTTTTTTACGAACTCATGCCCGAAGTCAGAAGCGCATTCCAGAGGATACGTTACGACACCGCGGCATCCCCCTTTCTGTACACTCCAAAAATCTACAAGGTGGCCATTGACATACTGGGACCAACCAAGGTGATGTTTGGAAGCGATTTTCCCCTGATACGGCCGGCTCGCTATATCAAGGATTTGGAAGCTGTGGGGATTCCCAAGAAGGCCCTTAGGCGCATCTTGGGAGAAAACGCTGCCAGACTCTGGAAAATTCCCCTCACAGACAGAAAGGAGGCGCCATGAGCACAATAGTAGAGATCAGAGGCAGGGAAATCCTGGATTCCAGAGGGAATCCCACCCTGGAAGTTGAGGTGGCATTGGAAACAGGAGAGATAGGTAGAGCATCTGTTCCTTCCGGGGCCTCTACGGGCAAACACGAAGCTTTGGAGTTGAGAGATGGGGATCCCAAGCGCTATTCGGGCAAGGGAGTGCTTAAGGCCGTGGAAAGTGTAAATGGTGCCATAGCAGAGGAGCTGGTGGGCAGAGACGCCCTCGACCAGAGTGGTATTGACCGGGCCCTCATAGACCTGGATGGAACGGAAAACAAGTCCTCTTTGGGGGCCAACGCCATGTTGGGAGCCTCTTTGGCTTGTGCCAGGGCTGCAGCTGATTATTGTGGTTTGCCCTTGTACAGATACATAGGGGGTGTTGCTGCCACCCTGCTTCCGGTCCCCATGATGAACGTACTCAACGGGGGTGCCCACGCGGACAACGGATTGGACATCCAGGAATTCATGATCGTACCTTTGGGAGCAGACTGTTTCAGAGAGGCCTTGCGCATGGGGGCTGAGGTCTTCCAGAAACTAAAGGGCGTGCTCAAGGCAAAGGGACTCAGCACCGCAGTGGGGGATGAGGGCGGATTTGCGCCTTTGGTTTCGAGCCATTGGGAGGCTCTGGATGCCATTTTGGAGGCCATTGAAAAGTCGGGTTATACCCCAGGGGATCATGTGGCTCTGGCTCTGGATCCAGCAGCCAGCGGGTTTTTTGAAAAAGGGAAATACGTGCTCATGAGTGAGGGGGGGCGTAGCCTAGGGAGTGAGGAGATGGTATCCATGTACGAGGAAATGGTTTCCCGTTACCCCATTGTTTCTATTGAGGACGGCCTGGCCGAGGAGGACTGGGAAGGGTGGCAAATTTTGACCAAGAGACTGGGGGACAAGATCCAGATCGTGGGAGACGACATCTTTGTGACCAATGTCAAGAGGATAACAGAAGGGATTCGAAAAAAGGTGGCCAATTCGGTCTTGATAAAATTGAACCAGATAGGAACTCTTACCGAGACGCTACAGGCAATAGAAAAGGCCCACAGGGCAGGCTATACCACCGTGGTTTCACATCGCTCCGGAGAGACCGAAGATACCACTATAGCGGATCTGGCTGTGGCTGCGCGCACTGGCATGATAAAGACTGGCTCTTTGAGCCGTTCAGAGCGAATAGCCAAATACAACAGGCTACTTAGAATAGAGGAGGAGCTTGGGACCACCGCAGAATTCCCGGGGAAGAATGCCTTTGCGGGAGCTCGTTGAAGTGGGTTGCCCTAAGGCTCATATGGATCCATACTGAAGTGTGTTTCTCAAAACTGTGGCGGCATGAAGCGCCATCCAAAGAGGGGGAGCCATGAAAGAAATAGTTCAAAAGGTAATAGACGAGATTCGCCCAGCCCTTCAGGCTGACGGCGGGGATGTTTCTTTGGTGGACGTGGGAGAGGATGGAGTCGTAAAGGTCAGACTTACAGGAGCATGCGGGGGCTGTCCCATGTCACAAATGACCCTGAAAATGGGTATCGAAAGAAGGCTAAAGGAAAAGGTACCCGGGGTTACCTCAGTGATCTCTGTTTGAGTTAAGAAGCAAAGGGCCGCGAGTGGGGGCAGTAAAAGCACCAATTGAGATTAGCCCAGCAGATGAGCCGGGTACCAGGTGGGATTGCATCTCAGATCATTCGGGGTTAGAAGATCTGGTCCTCCAGATCTTCTCACTCACCCCGGATCAAATTCTGGCCTGGGGACAGGTTCCCAAGGGTGGTCATTGGGGAACCCAGGTGGATCCAGATTCTGTTTTCACTCTTGACAAGCCACTGGTCGTGGGACCTGCCTGTATGGTCCGGATTACTCTGCCAGGTCAGAGAGGTGGCCTTTTCAGATTCACCTGGCTTGGAGAATGATCCAGACTAAGATATCATCAGAAAAAGCATTCCATGTGTCCATCGCGAAGAATTCACTCAGCCAACTCGGGAGCTGGCCATGACAAGGACCCGCCAATATGCCGAAATGATCGTCCGCATGGCGGATGGCACCATCAAGCAGATCAATCCTTTGACAGGACGGGAGTCCTGGTATGTGCCGGGGCGTGGTAACAGGCCGCTTCCCCATCATAAGCCGGATCAGCAAAAACCCATTGAAGTAAAGGAGGTAGAGGACTTTTGTAGCTTCTGCACATCGCGCTATTTTGAAACCCCTCCTGAAAAATCCAGACTTGTAAGAACCCAAAACGGTTATCGCACCCTTTACCGGCTATTGCCGCATCAACTCCACGAAACTAAACCACTTTTCCGACGTGTGGCAAACCTCTTCGAAATAGTGACCACAGAATACTGGGAAAAGAACTACGATTACACCCTCAGCCCGGAACTTCAGGCTTGGAAAGAAACTTATCTGAGCAACCCTGCAGGTCAGAAACATGCCTTTGGGGTGGTGGATGCCAAGCTTCGCATGATGGGTAAGAGTCCAGAGCAGATAGCGGCAGTGACCGACTTCCCCGAAAGGGAAAAGATGTGTGACGCCTTCTTCGGAGGAGGACATGAACTCATAGTGGCCGGACGCCATTACCGGGAAGGTGCCAAGTTCGATCATGAACTTTTTTCTTCAGGAGAGATGAGCGAGGAGGAACACTACCAGTACATTCGGTTCACCATAGAGGCTGTTGAGGACATTTACCGCACCAACCGGTACATTAGATACGTGGTGGTTTTCCAGAACTGGCTGGCACCTGCGGGTGCCTCCTTTGAACACCTCCACAAGCAACTGGTGGGCTTGGATGAGTGGGGCACGGATATGGAAAACGAGGTGGCGGTGGCCAGGGAAAACCCCAATGCATACAATGAACTGGTAGTCAACTTCGCCAGCTACACAAACAGGGTAATAGCAGAAAACGATTATGCCATTGCCTTCGTGGACATAGGCCACAGGTTCCCCACGGTGGCCATTTACTCCAAGAGCCGCAACCTCAGGCCCTCAGAGCATGAACCTGAGGAGGTAAAAGGCATGAGCGATCTAATCCATGCCTGCCATGCGGCCACCGGAAGCAGCGTGTCCTGCAATGAGGAATGGTACTTCATGCCCGAGGATTGTTTGGATAGAATTCCATGGCATGTCATGATCAAGTGGAGGGTGAACAATCCCGCCGGATTTGAAGGTGGCACGCAAATATACATCAACCCCATTAGCTACATCCAGCTAAGGGATCAGATCGTTCCCAAGTTGTATCAGCTTCGAGACCAGGGGCGCATCACCAACATGAGGATAGGTCCTGAATGCAGGCTCGCCCCAAACCCTTTGATGTACAACAGGCCATAAAGGGCATCTTGGGGGCATAATGGGCCAGGCTTTTTCCCAAAGATGCTTCTTCGTGTTGGAAGCCGTGCATCCGTATTCCATGGCCATATGGTGTCATGGCGCTGCTGGCCAAAAGAACTGAGCCTGGCAGCTCAAGACCTCCAAGCCCAGGAAACCCTCTGTTCTATGATGTTCCAAGACCTCTCCTTTTTCCCCTTGGAGCAATTTCACGGCCCCATGCCGAGTCCTCCCCGTCCAGGTAAAGCAGAGATCTCTCATCCTCTGAGAGAAATTCAGGATCCATCCCAGCGTATTTCTCCCCAGAGCCCGGGTTGAAACCCTTTGGCCAAGAATTGCCTGTATTCCCAAAAAGAATCCCTGACTGTTATGCCCTCCCCATGGCCGGGCAAAAGCAGGATCTCCGGAGCCAGGGTGAAAATCTTCTTTTCCAGACTTTCCAGGAGTGATTGGAAGCCTTCCGGGCTCCACGTCCGCCCCGGGCCTCCTGGGAACACGGTGTCCCCACAGAAGGCCAAGAGCTCATCCAGCACAAAGCTGCAACTTCCCTCGGTATGGCCCGGGGTGTGAAGAACTTTCAGCCTGGCCTCACCCAGTGCAACCACCTGTCCATCCTCCAGATGGATTTCGGGTTTCAGTTCCATTGCCCCAGGCTCCAAGACATGAACTCCCACTGGTGCTCTTGTGGCTGTGCGCACCTCTGGGAGGGCCCCCACATGGTCCGGATGAATATGGGTAAGCAGGATTCCCACCACCTGGCAATGGGCCACCTCCCCCAAGAGCCACTCAGGATCCCATGGTGCATCTATGAGCAAGGCCTCTTGGCTGGAGATATGTTTCAGAACATAGGCATTGGTCTCCCAGGGTCCCAATTGCCCTCTTATTACCTGTAGTCCTCGCTCATCCAGGATCTTTTTAACCTTCCCCCCCTTCATGAAGACCTCCTCTTCTCACCTCTTGGGCACTGGGGGAATAACCAGCTCCAGCCTCTTGCCTTTCCTAAATAATTCCAGCCTCATTTTCCCTTGAGAAGATTGCAGGGCCTCTTCCAATTCCTCAGGGCTTTCCAAGATCCTGCCCTCAATCTTCTCCAGAATGTCTCCTGGCTGGATCCCTCCCCTTTGGGCCGGGGTTTCGGAAAACACATGGGCAACCAGAACACCCTTACCCTTGTGCCCCAGCGCCAGGCTCAGCTGCTGGTCCAGCTCCTGCACCTCCAAACCGTAGAGCTCAATGAGAGAGCCCGTCATGCTCAAGCTCTTGGTTTCAAAAAGAGATCTTTCCACTGAGACTGGTTTCATGGTCTTAACAGCCAAGACCAATGCATCGCTGGGGCGGGCATCCACCTGGATGAGTCCTTTGGGTCCTTTGAGTAAGATCAGGGCATAGTAGATCTCCTCTTTGAGTTCTGTCACCCTGACCTCTTCCAGTGAAGCCTCCAGGCGGTTTATGACCGAGGCCAGCAGGTCATGGGTAAGGGGCCTCTTGGAGACATGTCCCCCCATGGCTGCCTCCAGAGCCATGGCCTCTGCCTCTCCTATCCATATGGGCATGGTTCTCCTTCCGCTCGGATCTGTTAACAAAACCACAGGCTGGGCCGTACGGGGATCTCTCACCACTGCCTGCACCTTCACCCGCTGGAAATCCCCCCAAGCTGGGATTGCTGTCAAAAGCCACATGAGCACAAAGAGCCATGAGACCATCCCTGGCAGGAGAAGTTCTGACAGCCTGGCCAATCCAGACATGGTGTCACCTCCTAGGAAACTTGATGCAAATGGCCCACAAACTTGCTAAGAACTGATGTACGTGGCCTCGTCATGGGTTGCAAACCAGGCCCATAACTCAATAAGTGCCTTAGGGTCCTGTTTTTCTGTCCATGCGAGGGTTCAAAAAATCTTCCCAGAAGTGTTCCCGGTCTTCAGTGGAAGGTCCACCCATCCATTTGGCCGCCCACTGGACCACTTATCTGAAAAAGCTCATCTTTCCCTTTTTCTATTATCACTGATCCTGGGGCTCAGTTGAACCATTGTTCAAGAATTGTTGAAAAGTGTTCCACCCCGAGGGCTGCTGCCTTAACTGTTTTTAATAACTGAAAAAGCGGTTATACCTTGGGCTTGCATATCAAATTCTCTCAAGATAGATCCCTGTGAGAAATCAGCATAGCCTGGGACCTAGGCATCCCCAGTCTCCTGGCCTTGCCTAATCCGCCTGACTGGCACATCATATGAAGCACCAGGTGGGGGGTTGACTCCCCTTGGGAGCATGGTAATTGGCCTTTGGGAGGTGTGTTATGAAAGCATCCCTTCAAGCCGACGGTCAGAGCATAGCCATGAAGCCTTTTGTAGAAGAATTCGTGGCCAGGGTTGGCATAGCCGTGCTTCAGTCCCTCAAGGGGACTCAGGGCGCCACCAAGGCTTTGTTCCTCATAAGAGGGAAAAATCTGGAGCTGCAGGTCAACGGTCAGGCCTTGGATCTGCACATAGACCGGGGCTTTGCAGAGGTCATAGCAAGGGACACCATAATGGGCGCCTTGAGCCATCTGCGCGGCCTTAGAGGCAAGAAAGAGATCCGCTTGGAAATTGAGCTCTAACGTTTGTAACCTATTTTTCGAAGCAGTCCCTTTCGCCATTCTACATCTTTGGCTTCCTCCACTCCTTTGGGCATGAAGCCGTCCACCACCCCCATGATACCCCTTCCCTGCTCTGTCTGAACCAGTATGACCTCCACAGGGTTGGCAGTGGCGCAAAATATGTTACAGACTTCTTGGCAGGACTTCACTGCATTGAGCACGTTTATGGGATAGGCGTCTTTCAGAATTACCACGAAGCTATGGCCTGAAGCCACCTTCTGGGCATTGGAAACCGCAACCTGCCTGAGAGCTTCATCGTTCCCGTCCGATCTGATCAGGCAGTCTCCCGAGGCCTCACAAAATGCTATCCCGAACCGGGCTTGAGGCACTGCGCATGCCATCACCTCATAGAGATCCTCCACGGTCTTGATGAAGTGAGATTGCCCTAGAATAAGATTGCAGCCCTCTGGTATCTCCAAACGAACAGCCATCCATTCCATGCCATCACCCCCTGCTCTCCAAAAGAATTCCACACCCAAGCCCCTGGTACAAGGGAAAACCTCCGCGCCGGACTCACTCAGCCTTGCAAGGGGGAATCCGCTCTTTCAAAGAGGCCAGGCTTTGGGGGTTTAGCACCGGGACAAGCTCCCAGCCTGGCAGCTCGCGGCCGTCTTTGCGCTTTACCAGAAGCCACTGGTTGTCACCCCCCCTGCCCTTCATCTTCATGAGAGTGAAGCCCCCCTTTAGTTTTTCACCCTCCAGGATCACAGAAATCTTTCCCTCTGCCATTTGTTCTAGCTGATAAGAGCCCCTGTCCCAGATGAGAACAGGACCGGCTCCATACTGCCCTTGGGGGATTATTCCCTCAAAATCAGCATACTCCAGAGGATGGTCTTCCACCTGCACAGCCAGCCTCTTCTGGGAAGGGTCCATTGATGGCCCCTTGGGCATTGCCCATGAACGAAGCACTCCGTCCATCTCCAGCCTGAAATCATAATGAAGCCTGGAGGCATGATGCTCATGAACAACAAAGATCCCGCTCAAGGTAGCTTTCCTCTATTTCCTGGCATCGCTTCTAAGGATCATTTATCATAGCCCAACACTCTGATCAACTCTTGCTGGAAGATCAAGAGGGGGAAAAATTGAAAATTGCCGAGCACAAGCAGCAGTTGGCAAGAATGGAACAGGTCGCCAAAAAGGCCGTTGGTGCAGCAGGGCAGATCATTCGCAGTAGAGTGGGACACCCCGGAAAAGTACACCAGAAGGCTCTAGCGGATTATGTCACAGAGGTGGACAAGGCCTGTGAGGAGGTCATTCTGGATGTCATAACTTCAAGCTTTCCTGACCACGGGATACTCTCAGAGGAAAGTCCCTCTTTGGAAGTCCACGACTCCCATTTCACCTGGATCGTGGATCCTCTGGATGGAACGACCAATTTCATCCATGGCTTCCCTATGGTTTCGGTCTCGTTGGCAGTGGCCCAGGCAGGCAGGCCTGTTCTGGGTCTGGTCCTGGATCCATTGAGAAGGGAGCTGTTCTCGGCAGCCAGAGGGCGTGGCGCCAGGCTCAATGGGCGGCCCATCCATGTCAGGGATGCGGCCACTGTCCAGGATGCCCTCATGGCCACCGGGTTCCCGCACAGGGCAAAGCACTTCTTGAGGCCTTATATGGCTGCCATGGAAAGGATTCTGAGCAAGGCCAATGACCTGCGCAGGGCAGGCTCCGCAGCCCTGGACCTGGCCTATGTGGCCTGCGGAAGGCTGGACGGATTTTGGGAGCCCGGACTCAAGCCCTGGGATGTGGCTGCAGGATCCTTGTTGGTGATGGAGGCCGGGGGTAAGGTGACCGATTTCTGGGGCTCTTGGGACTATGTTTCCAACGGGCACATAGTGGCGGCCCCAGCCCTGATCCATGGTTTCCTGCTGGAGCAGATATCCCACGAACTGGCCCCTGCTCTGGCAGCCGAGCCCATTAAGCCAGCCTGAAAGGACTGAAGCGAGTTTCGCGGTCCATGGCGTCCAGGCCTTCTTTGGCTTTCAGGAAATTCACTACCAAGTAGGTGAAAGGAGTTGCGGCCGCTTCGTACAAGGACTTGGTCAGCCATTGAGCCACAATGGCCCGGCCCAGATCAGCCTCCGGGATGCTGCCTGCAAATGCCAAGCTCATGAAGACCAGGGAATCCAGTGCTTGCCCCACCAATGTGGAGCCTATGGTCCTGCTCCATAGCCATCTTCCTTGGGTGGCCAACTTCATCTTGGCCAGCACATAGGCGTTGGCGAACTCCCCCACCAGATATGCGGCAAAAGAAGCCCCCAGGATCCTAGGCGCAGTCCCCAATATCCTATCATAGGCAGCCTGTGCGTCCCAAAAAGGCGCAGCCGGCATAAACCCGCCTACCCAGACAGCCCCAACGAATATCAGATTGCAGAAAAAGCCCAGCCAGATCACCCTTCTGGCCTGGGCATAGCCATATACCTCGGTCAGCACGTCCCCCACGATGTAGCTCAGAGGAAATATTATCACTGCCGCTGGGAGAACCATGCCCGCCACATGTATGAGCTTCACGGCTATTAGATTGGCCGTTATGAGACAGGTCACAAAAATACCGGAGATAAAGATCAAATACTGGGAGGTAGGCTTGCCACAGGCTTCATCTCTCATGGTAAACCTCCTATGGAGCGGCTGCCATGCTCAGCCATTACCTCCAGAGAGATCCCCCCCCTGGGATTCATGCGGCAGCTCACACGCATCCATCTTGGGCTGCAGGCCCCCACCAGGTCTTCCAGGATACGGTTTGCCAGCTCTTCTGCGAAAATGCCCGTGTTTCTCAAGCTAAAAAGATAAAGCTTCAAGGACTTGGACTCTATACACCGTGCTGCTGGAACATATCTTATCTCCAGCTTGTAGAAATCCGGCTGACCTGTAATGGGGCAGAGACTGGTTACCTCCCTGGTCCTAAAACAGATCTCATACTCCCTCTGGGGCCGGGGATTGGAAAAGGTGTCCAAAAGATTTGGGTCATATTCTGCCGGATAAAGTGTCTTGCCCTGCTTTAGGTGCTTGAGTTCCTCCATAGCCTGCTTTTCTCCTATGCAACTTTGAAGGTTCATTATTTTAGCACAAGATCTTGAGTCCCAATAATCGCCCCTTGAGAACCTTTGTGGGGGCCAAACCCCAAGCCTTTGACTTCTGGAGGATTCACCGCTCAGTTCTTATTGGCACACAAGCTCAGAATATTTTGGGACTCCTGCTAGTGAGGAGAGGCCTTGCAAATCCAAAAAATCGGGTCTCTAGTCTAGGGGTATGCCACCAGCCTCAATGGCCCAATTCTTGGAAATGACACTAAAATCTGCACAAGAGCAAATTAAGAAGTTTTAGCTTATTCCATGGGATCGGCCTGGCAGCCACGGGCAGGAATCCTCCAGGAGTCATGGAGAAATTCGGGTTCATTGTCTGAGTCTCTCTTATTGGTTGGAGGCACCATCGTATCCGTGAGGTAAAAAATTTTTCTCTCCACCATGGATGACAAGTAGGTGTTTTTTAAGGGGAATTGCATCCCTGATGGAAATCCGGTGAATCGCGGCAACTCAAAAATTTTCTTATGAAAAATCAGGAAATCCCTGATTGACTAGCAGTCTAAAGAGGGGGATGTTAGTGCTTGTACAGCTGCCAAATCCGGGACCGCGTGCATAGCATCTGACTGGGGATATGAGCAAAGGGACGTTACAAGGGAGTTGGCATAGTCCCCCAGAAGGTATAGCGGCGGAAGTTTCTGTTAAGAGGCCCAGGGGTGCTACATGGTTAGGACCTCTCCAAGGGTTTCTCTCAAGGTGGAAGCTTTGGCCATGGCAGCCGATGGGCAGGAGCATCCGGTCCGTCTGGTGGACTTGGGCCTTGCAGGAGCCCGTCTGGAGCCTGTGCAGTCGGTTCCCGGGAAGAAAAAAGACCAGAACTATCATAGGTTGTGCCTTTCTTTGCCCGGTCTAGGGGATCTGGACATAGGCATCGAAACCGTTTGGGATGACTCAAAGAAAAAAGGGGTTCGCTTTTGCGGTGCCAGCCGGGGAGATTTTCTCAAGATATGGCATCATATAAGGGAGTCTCTTCACACCACAAGCTTTTGCCACTATTGCGGTTCTGACTCGGTCAAAGAAAAGAAATGCAGGGCCTGCGGCTGGAGCAGCAATTATGATGATCCGGGCTACTTCTCCTACTGGGAGAAGGAGTCCCGCTTGAGAACCCTTGCAGAAATGGCTAGTCGTATGGATGCGGAAGCCCTAGAGAAGGCGATCAACCTTCTGCATGAAACCATTGGTCATGGGGGCCGACAGCCGGCCATGGAGGTAGTCGAGGAATTCGTAGGCTCAAGCGAATCCATGAAGCAGGTCTTCGGGCTGATCCGCAGAGTTGCTACTACCGACCTGCCGGTTCTCATCCTGGGGGAAAGTGGAACCGGAAAAGAGATGGCTGCGAGGGCCATTCACGAAAGGAGCAGCCGAAGCAAAGGGCCTTTTGTGCCCATCAACTGCGCCAGTATTCCGGAGCAGCTCATGGAGGCAGAACTGTTCGGGTATGAGAAAGGGGCCTTCACCGGGGCATACCAGGCCAAGAAGGGCAAGCTGGAGCTAGCCCACGGAGGAACCGTTTTTCTGGATGAGGTGGGGGAGCTTCCCCCTGGCCTGCAACCCAAATTGCTTCGCTTCTTGGAAGACGGTGGTGTTGAAAGGGTTGGTTCCCTGAGCAGCCGCCAGGTGGATGTCAGGCTGATAGCTGCAACCAACAAGGATCTGGAACTGCTGGAGAAGGAAAAACTTTTCCGAACTGACCTTTACTACAGGCTCCGGGTGTTTGTAGTGAAAATGCCTCCCCTGAGGGAAAGGGGAGAAGATGTGATTGTCCTGGCAAATTACTTCCTCAAGAAGGTCAAGATGGAGAGGGCGTGGAAGTGCAAAGGTTTCTCAAAGGAAGCCTTGGAGGCCATGAGGCTTTACCACTGGCCAGGAAACGTAAGAGAGCTTTTTAATCGCATCAGAAGAGCAGTGGCGGTCCAAGACGAATGGATTAGGCCTGAAGACATGGAGCTGGCTTGGCCTGATCCACCAAAGGCAGGATCCAAGCTGAGGAGCTTGAGCTGGCTGGCCAAGAAACAGATCCTCCAAAAGGCCATCAAGGACAATCAGCTAAACATGGCACGCACTGCCAGGGCTCTGGGCATAAGCCGGTCATACCTTTACACTCTCCTCAAGCGCTTCGAGTTGAACCGTGAGTTCTCCTAGCCCGCATGGTCCATGATTAGTGAGTAATACCGGCTCGCTTTGATATACCGGGACGAATCCATTTATCCTCAAGTCCAGACGGATTCTCTCTATCGGGCTCTTCCCGACTCCAGGCTGAAGATGGGTAGAGTTAGGAGTTAGGGGTGGGGCCCTCAATGTTAGAGATTCTGGGGAGTAATCCTGACTAGCCGGGGTTGATCACAACTGATGCATGACAGAGGGATCATGTTAACAGGCCCTCTTGGGAATTCATTGGCAGGGCAAAAGCAACCTTATCTTCCTGGGAGGGCGCAAGTTTCTTCCGCCGTACGTTCAATGCCGGCAACAGGCGCTTCAATGAGCCCTCAATCTGCCGCCGGCCTATGGTCCAATTTCCTGGATGCAGCCCGGTCTTTCAGAACAGACCGCCAAGCACTCCCAGGAGATCCACGTATATGGGCATGGTGAGTTGGAACTGATAATCGGGGGAGTCCCGGGTAAGCCCAATGCCAACAGAGCCAAAAAGGGAGACAGTCTTGGAGAAACGATGGCTGGCTCCTATATTGAAGGCAGCAGTATTGGCCTCGGTTTCGGAAATTTTATCCCCATTCTGGTATGTAGGCCAGGTGAAAATATTCTGAAAGGAGATATTGAGCGATGTCCTCTCGCTCAAAGCAACGGCCATCCCCAGTACGTACTCAAAGGCATCTCCCGGATCTATGAGTCCATAGACCCCCCCCACATCCCTTTCCAGGTTCCAATAGTAGTTTGCGCTTCCGAAGAAAACCACGGGGTCGAAAACCTTGACCAGATTCACCCCTGTGGATAGGCCATAATGCCCTGTTCCAGTGGGCACTTCCTTGGCCAAGGTAGCTCCAAAAACGGTTTCGGTCTTCAGGCCATAAGGGTCCCTTCCCGTGGGAAACTTCCCCCTGGCCGTGAAAAGCACATCCGGCATCCAGCTTCTTGATCTGTATGCATGAAAGGTAAGGGCGGTCTCCACATCTCCCAGATCGTCTCCCTGGATCAGCCTTACAGGTTCTATCTCGGTGCCTGTAGTGCTAGCCGGGCGCACCAGACGGTCCCTCCTGTACAAATAGGGAAACTTGGCTTCCAACTGAAGTCGGTCCAGTAAACCGTACCTGAGGGTCAAAGAACCTGTTAGGATATCCCTCTTGAGTTCTTCCACGTCAATTCTACCGATGACCAGAGCGTCAAATAGGGTGAAACCGCTTATAGTAATGGAGTTGCGCGAAAAATGTGCATAGCTCAGACTGGGCTCAATGCCCAGGACTCCCTTGGGAAGCAAGATTCCGCCCGCTTCCAAAAGAACTGGTTCAGTGGCCTCTTCCACCTTTGTCTTGCGCTTTGAAGCCTCGGGCTCCTCCGCCTCCTGGGCTGCCCTTTGACGTTCAGCTTCCCTTGCAGCCTGCTGCTCCGAGCTGGGGGCCTGTTCCCTTTTCAGACTTTCCAGCTGACGCTTCAAGTCCTCCAGCTTCCTGTCATATTCCTGCTGCACCTCCTGGATCTTCTTTTGCAGACTCTCCAAAGTCACGGGTGGGCTCTCCCCAGCGCCTGCACAAATGGGGGCCATAGCCATTGACACGAGAACAAAACTCAGCATGAATCTGAGCCTTGTGGATGTTCTCATTAATCGCCTCCCTCTCCTAGAGATGCTTATTACAGTGCTTCCACATCCCAACTACAGATAGTATCTTCCTGAAACCCGTGTCCTATATAAAGTAATCCTTAGCATAAGTCAAGAAAAAATTCTCTTGGAATATACGGCCTGGAACCGAACCACGAGCAGGACGTTGCGGTTTGTGGGCTTTGATGAACCAAGAGGATTAATTTTTGGGATCCAGGAAAAGGAATTTCTCTTACTTTGAACGCCGCAGTTGTTCCAGGAATTCGGGCTGTATTTTCAAGCCTAGGTCCTGGGCTTTTTCCAGGTCTGATAAGGCCTTTTCATAGTCTCCCTGGGCGTAGTAAATCCGGGCCCTGTTCTCGTAGGCCAAAGCCAAATTAGGATTCATTTGGATTAGCTTTGTAAGATCTTCTAGAGCCCTCTGGTAGTCACCTTTCTGCGCATAGGCGAACCCTCGATTCCTGTAAAGGATGCCAGAGAGGGGGTTCAGCTCTATGGCACGGCTATACTCGGTTATGGCTTCATCGTAAGAGCCTTTTTGAAACAAGGCATTCCCGCGGCCTCCTCTGGCTTCGGAGTCGAGGGGGTCCAACTCCAGGGCCTTCTCAAAGTCCTCCAGGGCCTCTTGGTACATCCTCTTTTGAAAGTATGCGGCTCCCCGGTTCCTATACACTATGGACAGACGGGGATTTATAAGAAGCGCATTTTCGAAGTCTGAAATGGCCTTGTCGTACTGTCCCATGCTCAGGTATATGGACCCTCGGTTGTTAAAAGCTTCGGAGGCCTTGGGATCAAGATCTATGGCCTTGCTGTAGTTGACCAAAGCGCCTTCCAACTGGCCTTGCTGGGCAAGTTCATTGGCTCTTGCCATGTAAACTTCAACCTCCCCACGGGAGTTGGCCTCCCTGCTCTGTGAATCCGTGGGTTTTGAACCCAAGCGCTTTGTCTGGGTTGTTGCTGCTGTGGAGGATTCTCCTGATGAGGAGAGCCTGTCCCTGTGGCCGCAGGAGGCCAGCACCAGGACACAGATCAAAAGACTCAGGGGCCAGAGGATGTTTTTCTCGAACATGATACTACTCTCCTTTGCTTAGGACCATTAGCTACTTCCGCCCCAAGTTCTCAAATGAGGCAGGCTCTTTCTGAACAGGATCCAGTGCCTCGGCCTCGGATCTGATCAGGCGTTCCACCAGTTGGGGGTCCAGGGATTTACCGGCTAGTTCTCTTAGCCTGGAGAAGACCCACTGGCGGCCCTCCCTAGGCCCTTTTTGGGCCCAGAGGTGTTGGTAAACGTTGGCCAAAGCAACGATTCTACCCTCCAGGGGGATGGCTTCCCCCTTTTTCCCGTAGGGCCTGTCTCCCCCATCAAAGCGGTCATGGTGGTGGAACACACCCCTTAGGATTGATTCTGCTTTGACTAACTTATTGATTATGAACGCCCCCACAGCAGCGTGTATGTCCCGGTCAACCTCAGTCAAAAGGGGGAACCGGCCGGCAAGCTTTTCTTGGGAGAAGAAGATTCCAATTTTCCCAATGTCATGGAGCCATCCCGATACTTGCAGGTCCAGGACCGAAGGTTCATCCAGGCCCAGGTTCTGAGCCAGCCGGCCCGCGTAATGAGCCACCCCACGGCAGTGATCCCAGAACCCCTTCTGCTCTTCCCGTAGCTCCCACATGAGACCGAAAAGCTCTCCCAGGGAAGGGTGTGACCTAGCTATTTCATGGGGACCTACCGGGAAAATTCCCTGATCTGTCTTGGAATAGGCCAAAACCGGGCCCTGGCCTGTTGAAGCCGCCTTCTCAGCCATCCATTTGGCCATCTCCATGAGTTCCTTGGAAAAGGTGGCGTGATCTGGAAAGCAGGCCAGACCCACACCGTATCTCAGAGGCTGATGGGGCCCGTATCTTAGGTCCATGCTGTTCAAACGGGCAAGGATCCTCCTGGCGATCTCAAGCCCCTGTGCAATTTCGGTCTCGGGCAGCATAAGGAATAAATCCCCTTCCTTAGAGCCTGTTGCCACATCCATTTTTCTGATGCATGCTCGTACTTCCCGCGCCGACTGGCGCAGTTGGGCATTCAACAATTCAGGATGATTTGACCTCCCGGTTTCCTTGGGTGGGATAATTCTTATGCAAAGCAAGGAGAAGGAAAGATTTTTTCTCCAAGCATGGGATATCTGCTCTTCCAATCTGTCCTGAAGATAGGCCTCGTTGTGAAGCTCTGTGACCCGGTCCCTTGTGCAAGAAGCCATTGATGGTGAGGCTTTTTCAGTTATTTCCAGGGCCTCGGCTATTACCTTCACCAGGGCCTCAAAAAGATTCATTAGATTCTCCAGCTCCCGCCTCACAGGCCGGGAGGTAGTGATCAGCAGGGTTCCCGTAACTTCTCCATCTTTGAGCATGGGAAGAAGGATCAAGCCCCTGATATCGCTGCTCACCAACATGTCCCCATCAGGGAAATCGGTGTGTAGCTTCACGTCATTGACCACCACCACGTTTCTTTCTTCCAAAAGCGCTCTGAAAGGCCCTTCTGCAATTGTGGCACTTGGGTAGTTCACCAAGCCCTCAGGAAGCCCCTGATGCACAAAAAGCACGAATTCCTTACCTTGCTTAAGCCAGAGGCCAGCAGCCTGAGCGTTGCAAATGAAAAGCATGCTTTCTAGGATCCCTGCAAGGGCCTCCTTGGCTTCCCGCAACCCGGACATGAAGTTGGCAAATTCATTCAAGATGTGAGGGAGTTCTCGGTTCAAGATCCATTCACTCACTGCAGACGTCAGGCAAGATAACTCTGAGGCTTGAACAACCATGGCTCCTTCGGGTTTGAGCTGGTCTATGACCATCTGCATGGTCTTGTCAGGAGAGAGGTTCAAGATAAGATCCAGATCGCCAAGCTCCAGCAGCTTGGGATAGTCCTGGGTCACAAATATTCCTCTTTTCTTGGCCTGGTTCACAACAGGAGAGCCGAGATCCAGGTCGGCCAAGCCCAGGATCTCTGTTGGGTAATCCTCAAGGTGTTCCATCAACCAGGGGCAGCGAGATGGCTCTATTATCGCAAGCCTGGCTGGACGGCGTCCCTTAGCACCTATTCTCCTGGATGGGTTCCCCATTGCTGTGTGCATTGTTGGTTGCGCCCGGTCAGGATTATTTTTTGTGACCCTTCATTTCGGGGGCTAAGACTTACGGCTCCAGCAAAACTTCATCCTGTTTCACTGCAAATCGATTGTGACACGAAGTCCAAGGTAATGTTGGTCTCTTATGCTTCAGGCTATGAAGTGGCCTCCCTTATGGCCTTCAAGTCCTCAAAGATGATGAATTGGATCATGTTCAAGGTCTCCACAAAGTCCACAAATGAAAGACCACCTGCCACCGTACGATAATGAAAGAAGCGGACTCTCTGTAGCTCCTTGTCGGTACAGTATTTTCCTATGGTTCGCAAGGCGTTCAGCTCGTTTAATTTCGAAAGTAGTGTAGAAAGCTTTCCAGGCAGAGATGGAACAGGTGCCAGCACGGGACACTCTATTTTCATGATCTTCCCCTCAGGGAAAATAACCACCAAGAAATCCACGGTCTGCCCGGTGGCCTTATCTGTAACTTTGAAGGAAACAATTTGTTCCTTCTGGCCGGAGGCGCTCTGATGCTGTCTGAAGCCGTACTTGTCCAGGAATTTGACTATGAGTTCAGATGTGACCGGATAGGGTTTTAGATCATCGGGAGAGGCATCCTTGGCCGCCGAGGCCATAGGAGCACTAAAGGAACTCAACATGGCAATCATCACCAATAAAGAGAATATGGCAGTTCTTTTCATTTTTCCAAACCTCCATTCCTTCTTGGCTCTGGGAAGAAGTCTGCGGCCCGATGGGCTCACAGCAGTTCGCAATTCTCATGGAGGACTTTCAACCCTGCTCCTGATCTCCTCATGGACTGATCTGGTTCCTCTTTTTTCAAGGACTACGCTCATTTCTGCAAGCTCTCTGGCCAGTTGGGTCAGCATTTCCTTGCATCCTGCAGCCTCATCCGCCGAGAAAGAAAGATTTTGATGGGCCTTGGCGGACAAGGCGAAAATGACAAAGGAGAGCTTGTCTCTTACCCGTTTCAATGTGGCCAACTCCGGATCTGTCACACTCCACCTCCTGGATCCCAAATCATTGTTTTTCTGAGAACTGCCTCTCAACACCCTGAGACTCAGACCTCTTGTACATGAGCACCCAGATTTTAAGCCCGAGTCTCCCCCTCCCCGTTCTTCCGTAGCCGCTGCTCGGGCGTTCTTGCGCGGATCATCCAAGCCCTTCTCGGCCCGTGCTTGGGAATGTGTGCCCACTGCCCAAGCTGCAAAGGCGCAAGATGCCACTGTGACAGCTCCCACAAGCAAGATCGCTTTTCTCCACCCAAAGGAGCTTATGAGCATCTCCGAGAGGGCGGCCAAGGTTATGGTCCCAAGCCCGAACCCGGATATGGCCACTCCTGTAGCCAGACCCTTGTGCCTCTGAAACCACCTCTGTAAGGCCATGAGCGAAGGAGTGATCCCGGCAGCCAGGCCTGCGCTCACCAGGAATCCCCATCCCAGAAAGATCATCCAGGTCTCGTCGCTGATGGCCAGAAGGAGACAGCCTGCTCCAGTGAACCCGGCCGCCCAGCCCAAGGCCAGTCTCTGACCGAGGCGATCCGAGACAAAACCAAAGAATACAGACGAGAGAGCAAAAACAGGGAAGGTTGCCATGAAAACCTTGGCGAAGAATTCCTGGGAAGAGGGCCATTGTGTCCCCCAAGCCTTGAAAAAGGCCCCGAAGGACCAAAAAAGACCGAAGCCGGCGGTGGTGAGGCAAAAGCATGCTGCCAGTACCAGTAGTTTGTTAGGCTCCCTTGCACCCTTCACCACACCCCCGCTTGCGATTCCATCCTTTGGAGGGCTTTTGTCCTAAGTGAGTTCTTTCCATCAAGCCGAATGCCGCACAAGGGCCCGTCCCGCCTTGCCTCCATGGAAAGGCCACACGCCACATCAACCCGGGTGAACCACACCTCCTGGGCTTTTCCCTTTTTGATACCCTCCCCGTTGGGTGATTAATACTGCTGGGGAGGGCGATATGTAAACAACCTGAGATTTCAGTTAAGAAGATTCCTCAGGTTGGAAAGTGCCCCCTGGTTGGCCACGTTCACCAGCGTTATCTGCACCACCAGATTGTTCTGTATGACATTGAAGCTTCCCGGGGATTGTATGATCTGAAATATACCGCTTGCCCCGTTGAAGTTGCCCACATAAGATTGGATGCTCACACCATCCCCGCTTATGCTCCCACCAGGCTGAGCCCCCGGAGGCAGCTGAAAGTTGGGATCCTGGATTATTATCCCTCCGTTGCTTACAAGGGTTCCAGACATCTGACCCAGGCTGTTCCAGTAACCTGTGAAGCTTACGCCAAAATAAAACCCCGAGTAACCTCCCCGATACTGATTAAGTTCGTCGTCGGTGAGTTTTACACCCCCCAGCCTTTCCCCGAAGCCCCACACGGTCCCCCAGATGCTCAAGGAAACCAGGCCAATGGCCAAGGCCGCTGGCCAGGCACGAGGCTTCTTTTTCCCGGTATGCGCAAACATAGTTTGACCTCCCTTTTGTACATGACAGTCGGCTTGAGTTCAAAACTCTCCCTTTGGCTTGGTGACCGAAAACCCTGACAATGCTCCGATACTCTGAAGCGTGGTGACATTCATCTCATGCCCCTTGAGGGAGGAGGCCACCGGCACATCCTTGGTCACCTCTCCCTTCTTGGTTGCCACCAAGAACACTACCTGGTTCCATTCCTTTTCGAAGTCCTCTAAGTTAATGGACCTGTTGCCAAAGGCGGGATCTGCTATGAAAGCCCTGTCCTCCTGGATTCCCCTCAGGACCACGAAGTGGTCGTACCTGCCCACCTTGAAAAGAATAATGGCTGGAATCTTGAGTTTTTTTAGGTTCTCTAACTTCACGTTCTTGTAGCCCGCGGCCATGTAATTTCTGGCCTCTGCGTAGCGCTTGAGATCCAACAGGGAAAAGCCTTTCTTGGCGATCTCGGATTGATCCCCGTGTTTGAGCATGTAGGTGATTACCTGCGCCTCGTCCACAGGATCGTCATAGTAATAGGTCAGGATGGTGGCCAGGGCCGCAGCACCGCAGCTCAGATCGTACTTCTGGGGGATCATGTTCTTGTAACGGGCCTCTTTGAGGCTTTTAACCTCCTTCTTGAAGGAAACCCCGTTGGGAAGTATCACCCCGACTTCTGCTGCCATGGCCTCTGGGATCACCACAGCGAGAACCAGGCAGTACAGGACCACAACCCGTTCCAAGAGGGCTTTGGGGCTCATCTGAGAGTCACCTCCCTAAAAGATAGAGCCAGGTTGTTGCCCAACACATTTAGATCCCCTGCGGACTGGGTGATCTGCACTATTGCGCTGGTATTGGAAAACGAATCCCGGATAATGTCAGACCTGCCGCCAACGTTCTCATAGGTGGCGGAGTTAGCGGCCGTGACATCCCCTAGTTCCATCTCAGAGAGAGAAGCCTCCCCCCCTATCACCAAGACCAATGTGTTTCTCTGGACATTGAGGTTTCCGGCGGACTGGTGGATTCCTATGACGCCTGTACTGTTGCAAAAGGAATTCTCTATGAGATCAGCTCTTGAACCGCCCACTGAAGCGATATTGTTTCCCTCCACGTAAACGGTTGCACTCAACTGCACATCGCTCATGGCGCTGGGCTCTGTCACCAGTCCCAAGACCCTTAGGTTGCTCTGGTTGTTAAGATCGCCGGAACTCTGGTTCACACTGAGAATTCCTGCGCTTCCACTGCCGGAACCCGCTATCTCGCTTCTATTGAGTCGATCCAAATCCTGTAGGTTGTTGCCCGTAACACGGATTTCCTGCAGCCCCTCACCAATGATGATTCCCGCAAAGGAACCTTTAAGCTCCGGGGGATCAAAAGAAGGGGGAACATCCTGGGCCTGAGCCCCAATCAAAGAAAGCAATAGGCAGATCCATGCTGCCTGGAAAATCAAGAATTTTGTCCCAAGTCTCATGGCCCCTCCATGGTGTTGCTTGCCAAGGCAAGCCGCTTTCGGGGAAGGGGAAAAGGGAGGAAGGCCTCCTAAGGCCTCCCTCCCGGCCAGGGTCATGGATGTGTGAAAGATATTGCCACCACGTTCGCCTGGTTGTTGGCGTTGCCTGCCGACTGGTTGAAGCTTGTGACCCCATGGTTGTTGTTGAGGGAATTTGTGATGCTGTCTAGCTTGACCGTGGCAGTCTCATTGATCACGTTGCCTACACAGGTCTGACCCAAGGCCGCTTCTGATAGGGCCACCAGGGCTCCGCCCAGCCCGGCAGCCAGGGCCACCGAGTTGAGCTGATTGTTGAAGTTCCCCACAGACTGGTTGGCGCTGGTTATGCCGGAGTTTTCGTTTATGCTGTTGGTAAGCCTGTCTGCTTTCTGAAGCTCCAAGGTGGCCTCGTTTACCCATTCTCGTGTGCCAGAGACAACCTGCTCTGCCACGGATTCGGCATGCACGAAGGCCTGGGTATCGGTTACGGCCACGGCAAAGACATTGCCCTGGTTGTTGAAGTTCCCGCTATCCTGGTTCACACCCGTGATACCAGTGTTATACAGGATGGAATCGACAATGTCGTTCCAACGGTAGTTCCCCGAGGCAGGACCCTCAAGGTAGCCTTCCACTGTGGCTTCCTCTATCCTCTGGTTGGCCACAGCCAAGGCCTCTGCTGCACCCGGGGGCGCCGCCACCACATCCACGTCGACAAAAACGTACTTACTTATTTCGACATACTCCCTGACTATCACGTCCTTGTCCTTGTAAATATTTGCATACACATCCACGTCGGCCCAGGACGGCAAAGCCATTACCAGTCCCGCGGCCAAACCCATCAGGACAAAAAGAAGCTTCTTCATTTCTCTTCCCTCCTTTTCGCCTTACCGGTGAATGGACACGGCCAGGCTTAGAACATTGCCCTGGTTACCGGCATTGCCGGAACTCTGGTTCACGAAGGTCACCCCCGAATTGTTCTGCACCGAAGCCTCTATCAGTGTGCTCTTGAGGGTGGAGGACTCTTGGACCGCATATCCGAAGGTAGCCTGCCCCAGGTCGGCCTCGCTGAGGGCAACAGCTCCGTTCAAACAGGCAGCCAAGGCCGTGGCATTCATCTGGTTGTTGAGCTGGCCAGCAGCCTGGTTGAAGTTGGTGATCCCAGCATTATCGTTTATGGACCTGGTGATCACAGAGTCCCTGTACAGGATCAGCGTGGCCTCAACAGTGTTATTTGTGTTTACTTGCTCCACAGAAGCCTGGGCATTGGCAAATCCGCCACCGTCTTGAGGGGTGCCGCCATTGTTGCCACCACCCACATCCACGGCCACAGAGACAAGGTTCCCCTGGTTATTGGCATTTCCGGTTGCCTGGTTGGCAGTCGTGATCCCGGTATTCCCCAACAGGGACTCTATGAGCTCGCTTGTTTTCTCCGCGCAATTCTGGCAGGCAGTATTATCCATATTGGTCTGATTGCCTACCACATCCGCCTCAGCAGCCTTGTCCCCTGTGGAGACCACATCCACGTCCAGATACACATACTTCTCTATCTGGATATACTCCCTGACTACCACGTCCTTATCCTTGTAAATATTTGCGTACACATCCACGTCGGCCCAGGCGGGCAACGCCAGGACCGCCATGAAGAGCACCACCACGCTACCCAAAAGTGCCCTTTTCATCTTTTTCCCTCCTGTTTGGATGTTTGTTGGTGAAATCCCCAAGCCTAATCTATCTTCCCGTTATTTCATTTACGCGCTATCACCTCCTTTCCATCACCCTCACCTCCCCACAGCTGTTATCAGGTTCTGTTGAGACCCCCGAGAAGCTCCACCACAATTGCCTGTCTGCACCCCCGTGGAGGTGTCTTGGAGCCTGAATTCATCCCAAAGGATGATCTTTCCCGGAGCATCCCCCGAACCCGGAACCCCAACAAGACCACCTCCACTTATGGCTGTGAGTTCCTGAGTGGTGATTTCCACAACCCCCAACGGAAGGATCTCCCAGCCTGTAAAACCCTCCTGAGCTGGCTGCCATGCTTCTTGCACCCCCCCGGGGACCAGACTCCGAGCCGACTCCCAATGGACGGTTTTCTCACCGGCCCACCCAACCCCCATCCCCAAGCCCAGGAACAGGAGAACTACGGCCCAAGCTGCGGTCCCCTTCATGAACCGCCTCCCATCTTTGATCTTGTAAAGGAAGGATGAGACGTGCCACTTTGAATTAACAAGAAGTGTGCCTTACCTTCAATATCTTGAAATTATTAAGGCTTCAGAGATAAAAAGGGGTTGGAATATGTCCTCTTTAGAGGACAGGTGTGCACACTGGAGTCCCCCAAGAACCTGAAAGACCCCTTGTGAGAAAGGCTCAGGTGGTATGCCCCCTCAGTGGACAGTCTGTTCACACAGGCCGTGCAAGACCCTTTGAGAGCAAGCAGGCCTGGGCAGACCCTCACCGAATGGTCTGCCTGAGTCAAACTTCTGTGATCTCAAGGGGGCCGGGCTAAGAGCCGCCCAGCCCCAAGGTATTTTGGACCCGAGACAGGAGAACACGGCTCTTTAGCAAGGCCAAAACTCGGGGAATGGATTTCAGCGCCCCGTTGGCCAAAACTCCTTGTGTCACCAGACCCATGCGCCTCATCTGCCTTTGTGAACCGTCACCTGCACTGTTGACACATTTCCTGCCAGGTCCACTGCCTCCAGGGTGATGGTGTGCTCTCCTTTGGACAGGCCAGAGCTCTTAAGCACATGATTTATGGATTCAGATGCTGTGGTGGCAAAGACAACCCCGTCTATGAGCAGATCTGTCCTGCTTATTCCGGAGTCATCCGAAACCGAGCCCCTGATCCTTATTTTCCTCCTGAATCTTTGTCCTTCCTTGGGACGAATGATGGTTACCACGGGCGGGGTGGTATCGGCTCTTCTCAGGTTCAGGCTGATAGAACCCGACTGAGCCGTGTTGCCTGCAGCATCATACGCCCTGGCAAAAAGCTCGTAGACGCCATCAACTCTCTGGGAGGTGTCCCAAAGAAAACCGTAAGGGGAGCTCGTATCTGTGGCATAGAGACCTCCATTTACATATAGCTCCACCTTGGTCACCCCCACATCGTCCGTGGCAGAAACACTCACAGTGACCGTTCCTCCTGTTATCACAGAGCCGTCCGGGGGAGAGGTTATAGTTACCACGGGCGGGGTGGTATCGGCTCTTCTCAGGTTCAGGCTGATAGAACCCGACTGAGCCGTGTTGCCTGCAGC